>NZ_JASCPN010000052.1:0-39125 GCF_029960155.1 Pseudomonas sp. PS01300
CGGCACGGCGGGCTCCCGTACGTGCCGGCCTTGCCCGCGAAGCGGCCTGAACACTCACCGCAAGGCACGGCGCCTGCGCGAGTAGCACAACCACGCATAGACCCCCGCATTCACCACGAACACCAACGCCCCCAGCCACAGCTGGATGCCTGCCGTCAGCTTGGCCGGGTAGATCAGCGGTATCAGGTAATGCTCCACAAAGCTGTCGGGGTAGCCGGTGTCACCCGCCGCTGCACGCAGGCGGTTTTCCCATTCGGTCAGCGGGCAGGGCAGGTGCAGCACCTCCACCAGCACCCCCCAGGTCACGGCCGGCAGGTGCAGCCAGCACAGCCGCGGCCACCTGAGCACTAGCAACCCGCCCAGCATCACGAACACGATGAACGTCAGATGAAACAGCACCAGCCCGTCGGCGGCCAATCGAAAGAACATGGCGTGGTCTCAACCCTGGGCGAAGCTGCGCAGCGTTTCACCTTCCATGCGATAGCGCACCCACTCGTCCTGCGGCTGCGCGCCGATGGACTTGTAGAACTGGATGGCCGGTTCGTTCCAGTCCAGCACGCTCCACTCCAGGCGCCCGCAGCCCTTGGCACAGGCCTCCTGCGCCAGGTGGCGCAGCAACGCCTTGCCCGCACCCGTGCCGCGGGCCTGGGGCGTGACGTACAGGTCTTCGAGGTAGATGCCCTGGGTGCCGAGCCAGGTCGAATAACTGAAGAAGTACACCGCAAAGCCGATGGCCTGGCCGTCACGCTCGCAGATCAGCGCCTGGGTGCTGCTGCCTTCGCCGAACAGCGTGCGCTCGATATCGGCGACCGTGGCGATCACCTCGTGGCGGGCACGCTCGTACTCGGCAAGCTCGGTGATGAAGGTGAGGATCTGGCTGGCGTCTTCGACGCGCGCGGGGCGGATATGTACGGGCATGGCGGGGCTTCTGTTCCGGAAATCGAGGAGGGTTATCCTAAGGCAATTGCCCGTCGAGGGCACGGGAAGCCTGGAGGGTGGTGAGGGCTCGCCAAGTGTAGTGCCACAATTGCCCCCAACTGTATCGCAGCGCTGCGCACCGACTTGGTTAGTGTCACTTCACAACAACACACCGCCGGACACCCGCCATGCTCACCTCGCTCAACCTGCTGATGGCCTTCGTGCTGTTCGCCTTCGTCTCCTCGATCACCCCCGGCCCCAACAACACCATGTTGCTGGCCTCCGGCGTGAACTTCGGTGTGCGTCGCACCATTCCCCACGCGCTGGGCATCAGTATCGGCTTCATGGTGCTGGTACTGGCGGTGGGCCTTGGCCTGGGCGAGCTGTTCAAGGCCTATCCGCTGGCCTACGGCGTGCTGCGCTACGTGGGCGCCAGCTACCTGCTGTACCTGGCCTGGAAGATCGCCAATTCAGGCCCGCTGACCAGCGCCGAACCCGGCACGCGCAAGCCCCTGGGTTTCTGGGGCGCGGCAGCCTTCCAGTGGGTCAACCCCAAGGCCTGGGTCATGGCCGTGGGCGCCATCACCACCTATGCACCCAGCCAGGGCTACCTGACCAACGTGATCGTGATCGCCGCGGTGTTCGCCGTGGTCAACCTGCCCAGCGTGTGCGTGTGGGTGATGTTCGGCAGCGCGCTGCGCACCGTGCTGCAGGACCCACGCTGGCTCAAGCTGTTCAATTGGCTGATGGCCGCACTGCTGGTGCTATCGCTGTATCCACTGCTGTTTGTAGAATCCGGTTTTGTGTAACCCCCACAGCGAGTCCCGATGGAACTGATCCCCTGGTCGCATGACTGCGCCGAACACTTCACCCTGCGCGGCTGGCGCTCACCTGCCAGCGGCAAGCCGCTGCTGCATTTCATCCACGGCACCGGGTTCTGCTGCCTGGCCTACCAGCCGTTGCTGGAGCGCCTGGCCGAGCATTTCGACCTGTGGCTGTGCGATGTGCAGGGCCATGGCGACAGCGATCATGGCGGCGCCTTCGTGGGCTGGAACCGCAGCGCCGCGCTGGCGATCGAGGCCTTCCAGGCAGGCCGCGGCGAATACGGGCAGGTGGCGTGCTTTGCCATGGGCCACAGTTTCGGCGGGGTGCTGACCGGCTTGATGCTGGCGCTGCAACCGGGCCTGTTTCAGCGGGCGGTATTGCTTGACCCTGTGGTGTTCAGCCGCTCGATGCTGGGGGTGATGAGCGTGGCCACGCTGTTCGGCATGCACCGTCGCCACGGCCTGGCACGCAAGGCCGCCACCCGGCGCAGCCACTGGCCCGACCGCGAGGCGGCCTACGCCGCGCTGCACGGGCGCGGCATTTTCAAGGGCTGGCACGACGAGGCGCTGCAGGCCTATGTGGACCACGCCATCGGCGACTGCGGCGAAGGGGTAGTGCTCAAGTGCCGCCCTGCGCGCGAAGTGGACGTGTTCAGTTCGTTCCCTCGCGGGCTGTGGGCTGCCCTGGCCCAGGTGCAGACACCCGCACGGGTGCTGCATGGCATCACCACCTATCCCTTCGTACCCGTGTCGCTGGCGCGCTGGGCGCGTCTGAACCCAAGGGTCGAGCTGCGCGAGGTGCCCGGCGGGCACTGCTTCATGCAGGAAGATCCGCAGGCCTGTGCGCACGAGGTGCAAACCTACCTGCTGGGCTGATGGCAGGTTGTCCATTTCGCGACGAATACTGGCCTGTACGCTAGCGAACGCCAACCGCTGACCCCCTTAGAGTGCATCCTTGAACAACAACAGGGAGCACGAACATGAACCAGGCGGTCAGCCCCGAACCACCGGTTACCCAAGCCACCGAGCGCGTGCGCGTGATGACGCTGCGCCGCGCCCTGGGCGCAGCCGGCACGCTGGCGGTACTAGGGGTTGCCTTGTATGTGTGGCACAGCGGGCGCTTCAACGAACAGACCGACGATGCCTACGTGCGCGCCGACTGGGCGCCGATCAGTGCGCGGGTGGGGGGCTATGTGGCCCAGGTCAGCGTGGCCGACAATGCCGTGGTCAAGGCCGGCGACCTGCTGGTGCAGCTGGACGACCGCGACTATCGCCAGCAGGTGCGCCAGGCCCGTGCGGCGCTGGCCGCCAGTACCGCTTCGGTGCAGGCGCAGCAGGCCGTGCTGGTGACCCTGGCGGCGCAGCTGGAGGGGCAAGGGCAGGCGATTGCCCGTGCCGCCGCCGAGCGCGAGGCGGGCGGTGCCGAGGCGCGGCGCGCCGAACTCGACTGGCAGCGTTACCGCCAGTTGATCGGCATGAACGCGGTGAGTGCCCAGCGTGCCGAACGCGCCAGCACCACACGCACCCAGGCGCAGGCCACACTCAAGGGCGCGGACGCCGGCTGGGCCATGCAGCGGGCCCGGCACCAGGTGCTGGCCAGCCAGCAGCGCGAGGCCCGGGCCGAACTGGTGCGCCGCGAGGCCGAGCTGGAACAGGCCGAGGCGGCCCTGGCCCTGGCCGAGAACGCCCTGGCCGACACCCAGGTACGGGCGCCCTTCGACGGCGTGGTGGGGCAGCGCAAGGTGCGTGTGCAGCAGTACGTCAGCCCCGGCCTGCCACTGCTGGCAGTGGTGCCGGTGGAGCAGGCCTACGTGGTGGCCAACTTCAAGGAAACCCAGCTCGAACACATGCGCCCGGGGCAGCGCGCGACCCTGGAGGTGGACACCTTCGGCCGGCACTGGCAGGGCACGGTCGACAGCGTCTCGCCCGGCTCGGGGGCGGTGTTCGCGCTGTTGCCGCCCGACAACGCCACCGGCAACTTCACCAAGATCGTGCAGCGCTTTGCCGTGCGTATTCACCTCGACCCGGTGGAACCCGGCACGCCGCGGCTGCTGCCGGGCATGTCGGTGATCGCCACCATCGATACGCGCACGGCGCAGGTGCGCGATGAGCACTGAAGACAAGGTATCGCTGCGCGCGTGGGTGGCGGTGATCGGAGGCTTGTTCGGCTGCTTCATGGCGGGCATGAACGTGCACGTCACCAGTGCCGCGCTGCCGGAAATCGAAGGCGCGCTGGGGGCGACGTTCGAGGAAGGCTCATGGATCTCCACCGCCTACCTGGTGGCGGAAATCACCATGATTCCGCTCACCGCCTGGCTGGTGCAGGTGTTCTCGCTGCGCCGGGTGATGCTGGTGGGCTCGCTGGTGTTCCTGATCAGCTCGGTCAGTTGCGCGCTGGCGCCGAACCTGCAGGCGATGATCGCCATCCGCGTGATCCAGGGCGCTTCGGGGGCGGTGCTGATCCCGCTGTCGATGCAATTGATCATCACCGAGCTGCCGCCGAGCAAGATCGCCCTGGGCATGGCCTTGTTCAGCCTCTCCAACAGCGTGGCCCAGGCCGCCGGGCCGTCGATCGGCGGCTGGCTGACCGACGCCTATTCATGGCGCTGGATCTTCCTGCTGCAACTGCTGCCCGGGGTGGCGCTGCTGGCGGCGGTGGCGTGGTCGATCCCGGCGCAGGCCGGCGACCGCGCCCAGTTGCGCGGCGCCGACTGGCTGGGCATCGCGGCCATGGCGCTGGGGCTGGGCGCGCTGCAGATCGTGCTGGAGGAGGGCGGGCGCGAGGACTGGTTCGATTCGGCGTTCATCGTCACCTTCAGCGTGATTGCCGTGGTGGCGCTGGCGCTGTTCGTGCAGCGCCAGCTGTGGGGCGCGCGGCCCTTCATCAACCTGCGCCTGCTGGCCAGCTACAACTTCGGCGTGGCCAGCCTGGCCATGGCGGTGTTCGGGGCGGCGACCTTCGGGCTGGTGTTTCTGGTGCCCAACTACCTGTCCCAGGTGCAGGGCTACAACGCCCGCGAAATCGGCATCAGCCTGATCGCCTACGGCATGGTGCAGTTGCTGCTGGCGCCGCTGCTGCCGCGCCTGATGCGCTGGCTCAACGCCAAGGTGCTGGTGGCCAGCGGCTTCGCGATCATGGCGCTGGGCTGCTGGCTGGGGGCGCACCTGTCGGCGGACGCGGCAAAGAACGTGATCATCCCCTCCACGGTGGTGCGCGGGCTGGGCCAGCCGCTGATCATGGTGGCGCTGTCGGTGCTGGCGGTGAAGGGGCTGGACAAGGCCCAGGCCGGCTCGGCCTCGGCGCTGATCTCGATGCTGCGCAACCTGGGCGGTGCGGTGGGCACGGCGCTGCTGACGCAGCTGGTGTCGTTGCGCGAACGGTTTCACGGGCAGCGCATCAATGAGAGCCTGACGCTGTTCGATGCACCCGTGCAGCAGCGTCTGCCCGGCGGGGTGCTCGATGCACAGGCCCCGGCGCACCTGCAGGTGCTGGCGCAGCTGGACCAGACGGTGCATCAGCAGGCCTACCTGATGGCGTATTCGGATGCGTTCTATGTGTCGTGCGTGGCGTTGGCGGTGTGTGCGCTGGCGTCGCTGCTGCTGCGCCAGCATGCACGCTGACTAGTCGGCGTCGGGCTGGCCGTAGGCCGGGGTCTTGCCGAAGTAGGCACTGGGCGAGACCCCCAGGGTGCGGCGGAACATGGCGCTGAAGGCGCTGGGGCTGTCGTAGCCCAGGTCCAGCGCCACGTTCAGGATCGAGTGCCCGGCGGCCAGCGCGTCGAGGCTGGCCAGCAGGCGCAGGCGGCGCAGCCACTGGATGAAGCTCAGGCCGGTTTCGCGCTGGAAGGCGCGGGTCAGGGTGCGTGCGTTGAGGCCGCTGTGGGCGGCGGCGCGCTGCAGGCTCCAGGGGCTGGCCGGGTCGTCGCGCAGGGCCTGGCACAGCGCGGCCAGTTGCGGGTCGACCGGCAGCGGCACGTACAGGGCCAGAATTGGCAGCACGCGGATCTCGTCCAGAATCAACTGCATCACCCGCTCGTCACGCCCGCCGGGCGGGTAGTCGGCGGGGATGAGCATGGCGCTGATGATCAGTTGGCGCAGCAGCGGCGGGATGTCCACCACGCGGCAGGTCAGCGGCAGGTCGGGGCGCGCGTCGGAGGCGACGAACAGGGTGCGCATGCGGACCTGGCCGGCCATCTTCAGGTCGTGTTCGACGGCGGCGGGCACCCATACGCCGCGCCCTGGCGGAACCACCCAGCAGCCCTGGCTGGAGTTGACCGTGATCACCCCGCTCAGGGCATGGATCAGCTGGGCGCGGTTGTGGCAGTGCGGGGCGATGCGCTCGCCGTGGGGGTAGTTTTCTGCCAGGGGGACAATCGGCTGCATGGCGGTGCGTTGGGGTTGAGGGTGGGGGGGGCAGTATGCCTGATGATCGGTGGGTGCAGGTTCAGCGAATGCTGTGCATTCGATCGCGGGGCAAGCCCGCTCCCACAGGTACAGCGCCTATTCAAAGAGTGCCGCAATCCCCGTGGGAGCGGGCTTGACCCGCGATCTGGCGCATAGCGCCAGCAAACCCTGGCACATCAATCGATCCCGCTCTGGGCAAACTCCTGGGCCAAAAAATCCAGCAGGTGCCGCACTGAAGGCAGCAGCCCGCGCCGTGAGGCAAACACCGCGTGCACCAGCCCGCATTGCGGTGCCCAGTGCGGGGTGGGCTGCACCAGCTCGCCACGGGCAAGCTCGTCGCGGATCACCACCAGTGGCAGGTGCACCACCCCCACGCCCGCCAGCGCCGCCTGGCGCAATACCACCAGGTCGTCGGTCACCAGCCGCGGCGTGTGCCGCAAGCTGGCCGTGGCGCCGTCCGGGCCATTGAGCTGCCATTGATAATCGCGCTGCGGGTTGCCCCAGTGCAGGCTCGGCAAGGCGGCCAGGTCGGCGGGCACGATGGGCCTGGGCAACGACGCCAGCAAGCCGGGCGCGGCCACCAGCAACTGCGTGCTGTTGGCCAGCACCTTCATCACCAGGTCGCTGCTCTCCAGCGGCGGCACCCGCACCCGCAGCGCAATGTCGATGCCTTCCTGGATCAGGTCCACATGGCGGTTGGTGCTCTCGATATGCAGCTGCACCAGCGGGCACTGCACCATGAAGCGCGACAGCATCGGCCCCACCCAGAAATCCAGCAGCGCCGTGGGGCAGCTCAGGCGCACGATGCCCTGGGGCTCGGCACGGTGGCGCTCGATCAGCTCGGCCGCACCTTCGGCCTCCACCAGCATGGCCACGCAATGGCGGTGGTAGGCCTGCCCGATGTCGGTTACCGAAAAATGCCGAGTGGAACGCTGGATCAGGCGCACCCCGAGGCGCTCCTCGAGCCCGGCCACCCGCCGGCTGAGTTTGGACTTGGGCATGTCCAGGGCACGGCCGGCGGCGGCAAAGCCACCGTGCTCGACCACCTGGGCGAAGTAGTACAGGTCGTTGAGGTCTTCCACCACTGTTCTCCAAATGGAACGCTGAGGGCACTTTACGCTATCTACCGCCTTCAGCGTTGCGCCCTTATCGTTGGCTTCATGCACGAGAGGAGGTAGCTCATGAAAAAGATCCAAGGCGTCTACAGCAGCCCGCACCCGCATTGGGTGGGTGACGGCTTCCCGGTACGCAGCCTGTTCACCTACGACAACCTGGCCCAGCACATCAGCCCGTTCCTGCTGCTCGACTACGCCGGGCCCCATGCCTTCACCCCCACCAGCGCCCGTCGCGGCGTCGGCCAGCACCCGCACCGCGGTTTCGAAACGGTGACCATCGTCTACCAGGGCGAGTTGGAGCACCGCGACTCCACCGGTGCCGGTGGCCTGATCGGCCCGGGCGATGTGCAGTGGATGACGGCCGCGGGCGGCATCCTGCATGAAGAGTTCCATGCGCCGTCGTTCGCCCGCAGTGGCGGCACCCTGGAGATGGTGCAGTTGTGGGTCAACCTGCCGGCCCGGCACAAGTCTGCCCCTGCCGGCTACCAGACCCTGCTGGCCGCCGACATCCCCAGCGTGGTGCTGCCCGGCGGTGCCGGCAGCCTGCGGGTGATTGCCGGTGACTACCACGGCCATTGCGGCCCGGCGCGCACCTTCACGCCGATGCAGGTGTGGGACATGCAGCTCAAGCCCGGCAAGCCCGTGCGGTTGCCTGCCCAGGCCGGTCACAGCAGCGCCCTGGTGGTGCTGCGCGGCCAGGTCACGGTCAATGGCGAGCGTTCGGTGGGCCCGGCACAACTGGTGCTGCTGGAGCGTGCCGGCGACGAAGTGCTGCTGCAGGCCGACAGCGAGGCGGCGGTGCTGTGGCTCAGCGGCGAGCCGCTGGATGAACCCATCGTCGGCTACGGCCCGTTCGTGATGAACAGCGATGCCGAGATCGAGGCGGCGTTCGCCGATTTTCGCGCCGGGCGCTTCGGCCAGATGACCAATGGCGGCGGCACTGTCACACGCGCCGACTAGGGTCTGTATGCAACTCACGTTTGTCCCAACTCCGGCGCCACGGCGCCGGACCACCCCTGCAAGGAGTATGACCATGAGTGTTCCCTACACCCGTCTGGACAAGAACAACGCCGCCGTGCTGCTGGTCGACCATCAGGCCGGGCTGCTCTCGCTGGTGCGTGACATCGAGCCGGACAAGTTCAAGAACAACGTGCTGGCGCTGGCCGACCTGGCCGAGTACTTCAAGCTGCCCACCATCCTCACCACCAGCTTTGAAAGCGGCCCCAACGGCCCGCTGGTGCCCGAGCTCAAGGCGCAGTTCCCTGACGCGCCATATATCGCGCGCCCCGGCCAGATCAACGCCTGGGACAACGAAGACTTCGTCAAGGCGGTCAAGGCCACGGGCAAGAAGCAGCTGATCATCGCCGGTGTGGTTACCGAGGTGTGCGTGGCGTTCCCGGCGCTGTCGGCGATTGCCGAAGGCTTCGAGGTGTTCGTGATCACCGACGCCTCCGGCACCTTCAACCCGATCACCCGCGACGCGGCCTGGGACCGCATGTCGTCGGCCGGTGCGCAACTGATGACCTGGTTCGGCGCGGCCTGCGAACTGCACCGCGACTGGCGCAACGATGTCGAGGGGCTGGGCGCGCTGTTCTCCAACCACATCCCCGACTACCGCAACCTGATCACCAGCTACAACACCCTCACCGGCGCCAACCAGTAGCCCGCCTCACTGCGCGTCGCCGCGCCTGCCCCCGGTTTCATCGGCGGGCAGGTCGGTGGCGCGGTCTTCGCCGATCTCCCGGTACTCCTTGAGCAATTGCTTGAGCTGGCTGTTGTCCAGCTGGTCGAGGTTCATCAGCGCGTTGTGCGCCGCCTTGGTCGAGCGCAGCAGTTCGTCGAGCTTGATGTGCAGCACGTCGTTGTCGCGGTTCTGGGTGTTCTGGATGACGAACACCATCAGGAAGGTGACGATGGTGGTCGAGGTGTTGATGATCAGCTGCCAGGTGTCGTTGTAGTCGAACCACGGCCCGGTGACGGCCCAGACCACGATCAGTACCAGTGCGATGAGGAAGGTGCGCGAGCGACCGGCCTGTTTGGCCAGGCCCTGGGCGAAGCGTTCGAATTTCATGGCAGACTCTTGTGTGGGGATCTACTGGGTAGACCCTGCGGCGTTGCCGAAATTCTTTGTAACATCAGGGGAAGACGACATGGGGCAGGACCACGGGGCACCGACGCACCTGGTGCGGGTGATACCCACCGATTACGGCCAGTTCGTGCTGGAGCTGAACAATGGCGAGCACCGCTTGCTCAAGGGCTTGGTGCTGACCCGCGAGCTGGGCTGGAGCGAGCTTGCCAACCCACGCAAGGCGCGCCAGCGAACCTTCAGTGCCACCCAGCTCGGTTGGCCGGGTGGGCGTACGCTGGGGCTCGACTACCTGCTCGCGCAGGCACAGCCGATGAGCGAGCGCGAGCTGGGCTGGCAGTCGGTGGACTTCTCCCAGTGCAACCGCGCGCCCACCCCGGAGCACGACACCCACCACGTGTACTACGTGAGCCTCAAGCCCTTCGACCCGCGGCCATTCGGCCTGGGCGAGTCGATTCACGGCGGCCATGGCGAGCGGGGCGGCATGTTTTCCTTCGACCTGGCCGGGCTTGTGGCGTGTCCCAACTGGCGCGAACACTTCGAGCTGGCCGGCTGTGGCTGGGCCATTGCCCTGGTCGACGCCAACACCACGGATGCGCAGGCATTGCTGGACGTACTGATAGACGCCTGGTGCCAGCGTGAGGCCTGAGCTCAGCCCAGGGGCATCAGGCCCAGGCCATTGAGCAGCAGCGCCGCGACAAACAGGCTGACCCCGAACGCCGTGTGCGCCGCCAGGCTGCGCAGGCGTGCCACCTTGGGGTTGGGGGTGCGACGGGCCAGTACGCCTGCGCCCATGCCCGGCTGCAGAATGAAGAACGGCGCCACCAGCGTGCCGATACCGATCGCCAGCGCCGGCAGCAGGGTAGGGCTATGGGCCCAGCCGATGCCGAAGATCGCCAGCAGCAGCCCGGCGTACAGCACCCCGATCACATAGTGCGTCGCCCAGCCCAGCAGGGCTTCGCCCGGTACGGGCGGCGCCTTGGCGATGCTGTCATGAGTGAACTGACCATGGCGCAGGTGCGCCACCCAGCGCCCGACCATCGGCCAGCTGGGCGTGGGCACCTTCAGCACCCGCTTCTGTGTTTCGGCCCACAGGTCGGCCAGCGCCGTGCCCAGCAGCCCGATCAGGCTGGCACTGGCGATGAAGGGAAGCAGAGGGGACATGGCGTTGCTCCTGAATAAAACATTCAATGAATTGATTGAATGATTGGCGAATGATAGCTTCCTGTCAATGACCGACCTTCCTCAGCAACACTTCATCGATATCGCCGAGCTGGCCCGCACCCTGGGCCATGCGCATCGGCTGCACCTGCTCGAACACATCGCCCAGGGCGAGCGTGCGGTCGAGCGCCTGGCCGAACTGTGCGGGTTGTCCGTGGCCAACACCTCCCAGCACCTGCAGCACCTGCGACGCGCCGGCGTGGTACAGACCCGCCGCGACGGCAAGCGCGTGCTGTACCGCCTGGGTGGTGGGCCGATCCTGGAGGTGCTGGCGGCACTGGGGCAGTTCGCCGAGCACAACCGCCTGGCGGTGCGCGAGCTGCTGGCCGACAGCATGAGTGCGCAGGAGCGCCTGGAGGCGATGTCACGCGACGAACTGGTGCAGCGCCTGCACGAGCAGAGCATCACCCTGCTGGATGTGCGCTCCCACGAGGAATACGCCCTGGGGCACTTGCCGGGGGCGATCAGCATGCCACTGGACGAGCTGCAGCAGCGCCTGGCCGAACTGCCGCAGGACCAGGAGATCGTTGCCTACTGCCGTGGCCCCTGGTGCGTGCTGTCGAGTACCGCCACCGCGGCCTTGCGCGAGCACGGCTTCAAGGTGCGCCGGCTCGACAGCGGCCTGCCGGACTGGCAGGCGGCAGGGCTGCCGGTGGAGGCCTGAGCCTCTGCGGCGGCCCCTGGCGCTTTCGCGCGCGGGCCTGGCAGCGTTACCATCGACGGTCTGACTTTCCATAAAAACAATCAGGAAGCCTATGAACGCCCAAGCCTTACCCCTGCAAGACCTCGCCGCGCCAGAGGGCGTGTGCTACGGCTGCGGTACCTCGCACCCCAGCGGCCTGCACCTGAAAAGCCACTGGGCCGAGGACGGCAGCCACGTGCTGTGCCGGCACGAACCCGATGCCACCTTCACCGGCTGGCCGGGGCTGGTGTACGGCGGGTTGCTGGCGATGCTGGTGGACTGCCATTCGAACTGGACCGCCATGGCCTGGCACTACCGCGCCGAAGACCGCGAGCCGGGCAGCCTGCCGCGCATCGACTGCGTCACCGGCAAGCTTTCGCTGACCTACCTCAAGCCCACCCCGATGGGCGTGGAGCTGGTGCTCAAGGCGTGGGTCGAGGGTGAGGTGGGACGCAAGAGCCGGGTCATCTGCGAAGTCTGGGCCGGCGACGTGCTCACCGTGACGGCCGACTCGGTGTTCGTGCGCGTCGACACCGAACGCCTCAAGCAACAGGCCCACGCGACCGTGTAACCCCGGGGGCGATGGCCTTGGACATGTCCCTGGCCGTCGCCCCAGCCAACTCAGAACGGCATCGCCAGCGTCACCTGGCTGTACAGGTTGGTGCCATTGCCGCCCACCTGATTGCCCCCCGTGTTCTCGTCCTTTTTCGGCTGGTACAGCCCCACCAGCGGGCTGATGATCAGGTGCGGGCTGACTGCCCATTCCACGTACAGGTCCAGCTCGCGGGCACCGAGGTTCAGCGCGTTGCGTGTGTGCAGGGTATCGAAGTCGAAATACAGCGCGCCCAGGGTCAGGTTCTCCAGTGGCTTGGCCACCAGGCCCAGGTGATGCACCCCGGTATTGCTGTTGAACGGCCCCGCGTAGTTGGCCGCCACCTCACCCTGGAACCAGGTGCCGTAGCCGGTGCTCAGCCCGGTGAACAAGGCATCCCAGCCTTCGGAATAGCGGGTGTAGCGGTAGGTCAGGCTCGGTGCCCAGGGCAGCTCGGCGAAGGTGTAGCCGGCCTCGGCGTACCAGGCCTTTTCCGGGCCGGCCTGCTTGTCCTGCCAGGCGTATTCGAAGGCGAAGCTTGTGTTGTCGATACCGGCGTTGCCTTCGCCGCGCAGGCTGTAGGTGTCCATGCCGTCGCGTTGGCGCTGGAATTCGCTGGCCCATTGCTCGGTGACGCCCAGGCCGTGAATCCAGGTCAGCCCCAGGGTGCCGGCCGCGGTGGTGTAGTCCAGGGAGCCGGCGGCCAGTTCGGTCTCGGCCTGGGCGCGGTTGTCGGACTTGAGCCACAGCACGCTGGCGTGCACGCCACGCTCGCCGCCCAGGCGCAGCACGGCGGTGCGGTCGAAGGCGTGGCGCGCCGCCAGGTAATAGGCGCCGCCACGGTCCAGCGCGCCGTCGGCGGGGCCTTTGCCGAGGTTGGGGCCGTCGTCGTTGATCAGAAAGCCGCGGCCCAGCTTGACCACCTGACGGCCGAACGAGGCATCCACGCCATCCTTGCCCAGCAACGGGAACAGCTCGCCGGAGCGCCAGCCGAGGTAGGCGTCCTCCAGCTTGGTGGTGCGCTCGGTGCCGTCGGTGTTGCCGGCTGCGTCGCCATCGCCCCAGGTGGCGGAACTGACCCAGCTGAGTGCGCCGTAGGCACTGCCGTTGCCGGCCAGGCGCTGGTCGCCGCTGATTCCATACTTGATGAAGCCCTCGCGCCAGGTCGAGCCGCCGGGCGTGGCGTCGTAGTTCTTGCGGCTGTTGAACAGGCCGTACACCGCCAGGATGTCGGCATTCAGGTGGGACTCGTCATCGGCGTAGAGCTCGATGGCCTGGGCTGATGGCTGGGCCAGCAGCGCAGCCAGGCTGAGGGCGGCAAGCAGGTGAGGGTGCAGGTTCATGGTGGTGGGGTCCCCGGGTTGGCGTGAGTGGTGGCCATTTAGGGCGGGGACGGT
Organism: Pseudomonas sp. PS01300; assembly: GCF_029960155.1. NCBI lineage: Bacteria > Pseudomonadati > Pseudomonadota > Gammaproteobacteria > Pseudomonadales > Pseudomonadaceae > Pseudomonas > Pseudomonas sp. PS01300. The sequence continues at coordinate 13,240 of NZ_JASCPN010000052.1, forward strand.
GGGGGCTGTCTTTGATCTGGCTGCCACATGGATTGATTGTGTGCGCCAGGCGGGTAGGTGCCGGGGTGCTTGCCAGAAGCAGGTTGCTTGGGGCTGTGAGGTCGGCTTCTGCCCGCAGGGTGTGTCAGGCAAACCGTGCGCGCAGGTTTTGCTGCCGCTTCGCGCCAGATCGCGGGGCAAGCCCGCTCCCACGGCCTTGCGGCCAGAAGCAGGTGTTTGGGGCTGTGAGGTTGGCTTCTGCCCGCAGGGCGTGGGAGTTGGCTTGGCCGACGATCGAGCGCGAAGCGGTCGTAAAACCTGAGTGCAGGGTGTGTCAGGCAAACCGGGTGCGCTGGTTTTGCTGCCGCTTCGCGCCAGATCGCGGGGCAAGCCCGCTCCCACGGCCTTGCGGCCAGAAGCAGGTTGTTTGGGGCTGTGAGGTCGGCTTCTGCCCGCAGGGCGTGGGAGTTGGCTTGGCCGACGATCGAGCGCGAAGCGGTCGTAAAACCTGAGTGCAGGGTGTGTCAGGCAAATCGGGTGCGCTGGTTTTGCTGCCGCTTCGCGCCAGATCGCGGGGCAAGCCCGCTCCCACGGCCTTGCGGCCAGAAGCAGGTTGTTTGGGGCTGTGAGGTTGGCTTCTGCCCGCAGGGCGTGGGAGTTGGCTTGGCCGACGATCGAGCGCGAAGCGGTCGTAAAACCTGAGTGCACGGTCCGCCAGGCAAACCGGCTACGGCCAGAAGTGCGCTGGCAGCCTGCAACAAAACCCCAGGCAGCCACGGGCAAGACGCCAGTCAACCGCCAGCGCACAGTGGCGCATAACCACAACAACGGCATTCGAGGTCGCTCATCATGTCGCTCAACCACACCCTCAGCGTGCACCTGAACCGTGGCACGGTCGGGTTCCCCACCGCGCTGGCCAGCACCATCGGCCTGATCATGGCCAGCCCGGTGATCCTCACCGCCACCACCGGTTTCGGCATCGGCGGCGGTGCGTTCGCCGTGGCCATGCTGATCGCCATGCTGATGATGCTCGCCCAGTCGACCACCTTCGCCGAAGCCGCCGCCATCCTGCCCACCACCGGCTCGGTGTACGACTACATCAACTGCGGCATGGGGCGCTTCTTCGCCATCACCGGCACGCTGTCGGCCTACCTGATCGTGCACGTGTTCGCCGGCACCGCCGAAACCATCCTGGCCGGGGTGATGGCGCTGGTGAACTTCGAACACCTCAACACCCTGGCCGAATCCGCCGGTGGCTCGTGGCTGCTGGGGGTGGGCTTCGTGGTGGTGTTCGGCATCCTCAATGCGTTCGGCATCAGTGTGTTCAGCAAGGCCGAGATCATCCTCACCTTCGGCATGTGGACCACGCTGATGGTGTTCGGCGTGCTCGGCCTGATCGCCGCCCCGGCGGTGCAACTGGACGGCTGGTTCGGCGCGTCGCTGGTGGGCACCGACCTGATCACCGTGCTGTCGCTGGTGGGCATGGCGATGTTCATGTTCGTCGGCTGCGAGTTCGTCACCCCGCTGGCACCCGACCTGCGCCAGTCGGCGCGCACCCTGCCCAGGGCCATGGCGCTGGGGCTGTTGGGCGTGGCCTCGTGCATGTTCATCTATGGCGCGGCGATGAAGCGCCAGGTCGACAACGTGCTGCTTGACGCCGCCAGCGGCACGCACCTGCTGGACACGCCCATGGCCATTCCGCATTTTGCCCAACAGGTGATGGGCGATATCGGCCCGTTGTGGCTGGGCATCGGCTTTCTGTTCGCCGGCGCCGCCACCATCAACACCCTGATGGCCGGGGTGCCGCGCATCCTCTACGGCATGGCGGTGGATGGCGCGTTGCCCCGGGTTTTCACCTACCTGCACCCACGCTTCAAGACGCCCATCGTGTGCATTCTGGTGGCGATGCTGATCCCGTGCCTGCACGCCTGGTGGCTGGGCGGCAACACCGACACCATCCTGCACCTGGTACTGGCGGCGGTGTGTGCCTGGAGCACCGCCTACCTGCTGGTGACACTGTCGGTGGTGATCCTGCGCATTCGCCGGCCCGACCTGCCACGGGCCTACCGCTCGCCGCTGTTCCCGCTGCCGCAATTGCTGTCGAGCGTCGGCATCGGCCTGGGCATGTGGTTCATCACCCCGCCGGGCATGAACCCGGCCCAGGTGTACGTGCCATTCGCCTGGATGCTCGGCGCCACGGCGGTGTACGCGCTGTTCTGGACCCTGGTGGTGCAGAAGGTCAACCCGTTCAAGCCGGCCTCGGTCGAAGAGGTGCTGGCGCGCGAATTTGCCCACCAACCGGGAGTCGAGCATGGCGCATACCCTGCCCACACTGTGGCAAAGTCTGTTTGACCGCGCGCCCTCGGGCTACCGCCCCGGGGTGACGCTGGCGCACCTGCAGCGCAACCTCGGCCTGGCCGGTTGCGAGGTGCTGGGGCCGGGCAGTGCACGCTACGCCCTGGCCGATGGCAGCCTGGCGTTCGAGGTGCGTGAGCGCACCGAGTCGCAGTTGCTGATGCACCTGGTGCTGTGCGAGTTCCGCCTGCAGGTGCCCGGCCCGCAACAGGGCACGGCGCGGCTGGCGTTGCAGCATACCGGTGCACTGCGGCGCAGCGGCCTGCGCTGGCGCCGGCTGCGTGGCGAGCAGTCCTGGCAGGCGCGGCTGGAACAGGCCCTGGCCCACGACCCGGCCCTGCAACAGGCGCTGATGCCGCTGGATTTCAAGCGCCTGCACCTGGACCTGGCAGGCGGCTGCTGGACCCTGACCCTGGAGCACATGGGCGGCAGCGAGGTGGTCAACCGCATGCCGGCGTTTCGTCGCTACATCAGCCTGAACCCCGCGCAGCTTGACCTGCTGCTGGCCGCATTGAAAGGTCTGGCGCGGATTGTCGAAGGCCTCTGAACCCGCAGACTGGCACCAAAACTGCTTCCACCCTGGCGACGACGAACGTGTTGCGTGCATATAGCTAACATGTTAACTATTGCCCAACAAAAACAAGATGCCATCGTGGAGGTACCCATGAGTACTCATCAGCTCGCCGGCACTGCGCTGGACCGCTGGAATGCCGACATGCAGCACATTTGCGGGCATTTCGAGACCGAACTTGCGTTCAATCGCTCGCTGTTCATCGGCGAGATTTCCACCTGGTCACGCGGTGGCCTGGCCTTGGCCAACCTGCGCACCAACGCCGGGCTGATCCGCCGCGACGGCATCAAGCCCGACCGCGACAACGACCAGCACTGCTTTCTGGTCAGCCAGCGCACCGGTTTCTCCCAGGTCACCCAGAACGGCGTCAGTGTGCAGCTGGCACCGGGCGAGATGCTGCTGATGGACGCGGTCGGGGCCTGTGAAATCATGCCGTTCGGCCTGATCGAACACGCCTCGCTGTCGCTCTCGCGCGAGGCGGTGTGCCGGCAGCTGGGGGGCGATGCGCGTACCTTCGGCAAGATCTCCCAGACCAAGGCCTGCGGGCGCATGCTGCATGTGCTGATGGATCAGCTGTGCAAGGAAAGCGCTCCGGGGGAGGGCGAGCTGGCCGAGGGCCAGGCCCTGCACAGTGCATTTCTGTCGCTGCTGGGGTCGGCCCTGGAGGGCGGCGATGACCAGGTGCAGCCGGGCGCGGCGCTGCACGGCGCCAACCTGCGCAGCTATGTGCAGAAGGTGATCGACGAGTCCCTGGGCCAGCCCGGCCTGTCGCCGGTGAACCTGGCCAACCGCCTGAACATTTCGGTGCGCCACCTCTACCGCCTGTTCGAAGAGCAGGGCGACAGCGTGTGCCGCTACATCCAGCGCACGCGCCTGCAACGAAGCGCCGACGACCTGGCCAACCCGATCCTCAAGACCGAGTCGATCACCACCATCGCCTACAAATGGGGCTTCACCGATTCGGCGCACTTCAGCCGCTCGTTCAAGAAACAGTTCGAACGCTCGCCCAAGGACTACCGCTCCCATAGCCTGGCCGGCCCGGCCTGATAAACCACTGGCTTGACCCTGCGGGGCACAGTGTATAGGCTCGCATGTTCTGGCTACCTACCGGTCGGTAGGTTGGCATTCGGCAGCCAGACCTGTGACCTTTTTGTGGATTCGAGCTATGCACACCCCGCAGTCCCCCCACGTGAAATTTGCCGTGTCCCTGGCGCTGATCGGCGCCCTGGGGCCGTCGGCCATCGACATGTACCTGGCCAGCATGCCGAGCATCGCCGCCGAGTACGGCGCGACCTATGCCGGGGTGCAACTGACGCTGACGGTGTTTCTGCTGGCCATGGGCGCCGGTCAATTGCTGTTCGGCCCGCTGGTCGACACCCTGGGCCGGCGCCGGCCGCTGCTGGCCGGGCTGCTGGTGTTCGTGCTCAGTTCGCTGGCCGCGGCCCAGGCGCCCAGCCTCGAAACCCTGCTGGCGGCGCGCTTTGTCCAGGGCCTGGGCAGTGCGCTGACCCTGGTGGTGATCATGAGCATGGTCCGCGATGTGGCCGAAGGGGCGCGCGCCGCGCAAATCTTCGCCCTGCTGATGACCGTCGAGGGCCTGGCGCCGGTGCTCGCACCGGCGCTGGGCGGTTTTGTGGGGGCGCACCTTGGCTGGCGCGCGATCATGCTCACCCTGGCCGGGCTCGGCGTGCTGGTGCTGTTGAACTCGGCCTGGGTGCTCAAGGAAACCCTGGCCGCCGACAAGCGCCAGCCCTGGCAGCCGCGGGACATCCTGCGCACCTACCTGCGCATCGGCAGCGATGGCCAGTTCCTGCGCCCGGCGCTGGCGCTGGCGGCGGTGTTCTTCTTTCTGTTTGCCTACATCGGCGGTGCGGCGTTCGTCTACCAGACCCACTTCGGCCTGTCGGTGCAAGCCTTCGGCACGCTGTTCGGCGCCACCGGGGTGGCAATTCTGCTCGGCGCCATCGCGGCGGGTCGGCTGGTGGCGCGCAAGGGCCTGCTGCGCCTGGCCAAGGCCGGTGCGGGGTGCCTGCTGATCGGTTCCCTGGTGGTGCTGGCAGGGGCCCTGAGCGCGGCGGGGCTGGCCGGCATCGTTGCCGGCATGGCGCTGGCGATGTTCGGCCTGGGCATTCTCGAGGCCACGCTGATGTCGCTGGTGATGTCTTCGCAAAGCCGCGCGCTGGGCTCCACGGCGGCCTTGCTGGGCGCCTTCCAGTTGATCATTTCGTCGTTCGCCACGCCGTTGTCGGGCATCATGGCGCCTTTGGGCGCGGCGCACTGGGCGTCGCTGCTGGTGATTTCGGGTGTTGTCGTGGCGCTGCTGGTGCGCGCCTGCACCCGGCACGCGCCGGTCGAGGCGAGCAGCCTGGCCGGGCATTGATACGGGAGAACCCTGCATGAGAACCCTCACGCCTTCGGCGCAGAAGGTCTGCGCGATCGCGGTCGAGCAGTTTGCCGAACATGGCTACGATGCCGCCTCGCTCAACGACATCGCGGCGGCGGCCGGCATGCGCAAGCCGTCGCTGTATGCGCACTTCAGCAGCAAGGACGACCTGTTCGAGGCAGTGTTCGAGCGTGCGGTGGAGGCCGAGCGGCTGTATGTGGAGCAGTGCTTTGCGCAGTGCGACGACGCATTGCCGGGGGCCGGCTATGCCCACTGCCTGGGTGAGCGCTATCAGCAGTCGGCGCACCTGCGGTTTCTGCTGCGTACCGCGTTCTTTCCGCCGGCGGCGCTGCGGCCGATCATCTCGGCAGGCTTCGAGGGGTACCTGGCGCGGCTGGGCGAGGTGTTCGAGCAGGCGCTGGGCACGTGCCTGCCGCAGGTGCCGGTGGCGCGGCGGGGGGTGTATGTGGACGCGTACCTGGGGGTGGTGGACAGCCTGAATGTAGAGCTGATCTATGCCGGGCCGCAGGCGTACGCGCGGCGGTTGCGGGCGATGTGGGTGGTGTTCGGGGATGCTTTGAACGCAGCCGGATAAATCGTGGTGCCCTCATCGCGGGTCAAGCCCGCTCCCACAGGATCACAACAACCTGTGGGAGAGGGCTTGACCCGCGATGAGGCCCGTCAGGCCACCGCCAGGTAATGCTTCACGAAGCTCTCGCTCAGCACCTCCCACAGCACCGGCGTGCCCTTGGTCACGAACCAGCTGTCGCCCACCTTGTACAGCGTGCTCTGCCCGGTGCTTTCATCGGTCAGGCGCACTTGGCCGGTCATCACCGTGGCCTGCTCGTTGAACGGATAGACCATGCGGAACCTGCCCTGGGTGGTACCGAAGTAGGCGCTGCTGAGCGCGTCGGTCGGCGCGCCGAAGGTCATCTTGCCGAAGGCACGCACCTCGCCTTCGAGAATCTCCGAGCCCAGGTCGGCAACGGTGCCCCAGGCGTCGAGTTCGCCGAGCTGGATGTTGTGCTTGAGTGCAGTCAGGGTCATGGCAGTGTTCCTTGAACAGTGGAAAAAAAGGGGGGTCAGCGCCGGCCATTCCAGTACCCCGACAGCTGGTGCCAGGATTTGCCGGCCGTGAGCAGCAGCGGGCGGATATGGTCCTTGCCGACAATTGTCGGGCGCGGGATCGAACTGACCAGGTCATAGCGGGCCGAGCCTTCGCTCATGCCTTCGGCCAGCACCTTGCAGATGATGTGGCTGGGCGTCACGCCGAACCCGGAGTAGCCCTGCACGTAGAACGCATTGCTGCGCCCGGGCAGGGTGCCGACCTGCGGGAACAGGTTGGGGCTGCAGGCCATCGGGCCACCCCAGGCCAGGTCGATCTTCACGTCCTTCAGGTACGGGAAGATCTTCAGCATCAAAGCCCGGTTCCAGGCCTTGAGGTCGCGGGGGATATGCTCCACCAGCGGCGTCGCGGCGCCGAACAGCAGACGGTTCTCGTTGGTCACGCGGTAGTAGTCGATCACCGGGCGGATGTCGCTGTAGGCGCCGCGAATCGGGCTGATGCGCCGGATCAGCTCCTCTGGCAGCGGCTCGGTCATCATCTGGAAGGCGTAGGTGTTGATGGTGGAGCGGTGCAGTTCGGGTTCAAGCCTGTTCAGAAAGCTGTCGCAGGCCCACAGCAGCTTGCTGGCGCGTACCGAGCCGCGGCCGGTGCGCACGGTGATGCGCTCGCCGTACTGCACCTGCAGCGCCGGGCTGTTCTCGAAGATGCGCACGCCATGCCCGGCCACGGCCTTGGCCTCGCCCAGCAGCAGGTTGAGCGAGTGCACATGCCCGCCGCCCATGTGCAGCAGGGCGCTGCCGTAGGCGTTGGAGCCGATGATCTGGCTGACCTCGCTGCCGCCCAGAAAGCGGATCTCGTGCTGGGAATTCACCGACTTGAAGTCTTTCTCCCAGGCGCGCAGGGTTTTCTCCTGGCGGGCATTGAAGCCCATGTAGCCATAGCCGTGGCAGAAGTCGGCATCGATGGCGTACCGGGCGATGCGCTGCTTGATGATGTCGGCGCCCAGGTCGCTGATCTCGAAGATCTGGCGCAGGCCATCTTCGCCCACGGCTGATTTGATCTTTTCAAGGTCGTGGCCGATGCCGGCCATGATCTGCCCGCCGTTGCGCCCGGTGCCGCCAAAGCCCAGGTAGCGGGCCTCGAGCACGACGATGTTGGTGATGCCCTTTTCGGCCAGCTCCAGCGCCGTGTTGATGCCGGAAAACCCGCCGCCGATGATGACCACGTCCGCGTCTTCATCGTGTTCCAGGGTCGGGAAGCTCAGGTTGTATTTCTTGGTTGCCGTGTAGTAGGTCGGCGTTTCGATCGTGATCATGGCGCAGCCTGAAAAGTGGAGGAGCTTTCGAGGCCTATTAGGGGGCTTGGCGGGGTGGCGTGTCTTGATCCTGCGTGCCGCGTGCCTTGACCGCGGGTGCCAGCGCTGCGCAGGCGGGTAGGTGGCCGCCGGCTTCTTTGTTAAAGTGTTAACAAATAACCTGATGACCGTAGCCTTCCATGTCCAAACCTCGTGTTTCGCTGACTCTTACCTTGTTGCAAGCCCGCGAGGCGGCAATGAGTTTCTTCCGCCCCTCGCTCAACCAGCATGGCCTGACCGAGCAGCAGTGGCGGGTCATTCGTATCCTCAGCCAGCAGGGCGAGCTGGAGATCTACCGGCTGGCCGAACAGGCGTGCATCCTCAAGCCGAGCATGACCGGTGTGCTGGTGCGCATGGAGGCGGCGGGGCTGGTATGCCGGCGCAAGGCCGAGCAGGACCAGCGGCGGGTGCTGGTCAAGCTGGCGGACAAGGGCGTGGCGTGTTTCGACTCCATGAGCCAGAGCATGGAGGCCAACTACCAGCAGCTGCAGGACCAGTTCGGTGAACAGAAGCTGCAGCAGTTGCTGGGGTTGCTGGAAGAACTGAAGCAAGTACGGCGCTAACTCATTCGCCGGCAAGGCCGGCTCCTGCAGACACCGCAGCCTGTGTAGGAGCCGGCCTTGCCGGCGAAGAGGCCCGTCAGATCAATACACCCCGCCAGCCTTGTCGACAGGTGCCGCCTCACCCTTGAACTTGCCCACCAACCCCTGCAACCCGCGCATCAGCACCGTGGTATCCACCCCCACCGCCACGAACGCCGCGCCCAGTTCGATGTAGCGGCGCGCCAGCGCTTCATCGGCGCTGAGAATCCCGGCCGCCTTGCCCGCACGCTGAATCCGCACGATCGCGTCTTCGATTGCCGCCTGCACGTCAGGGTGCCCCGGATTGCCCCGGTGCCCCATCGACGCACTCAGGTCGGCCGGGCCGATGAACACCCCGTCCACCCCCTCCACGGCCGCAATCCGGTCCAGCTGCGCCAGCCCCTCGACGCTCTCGATCTGCACCAGCAGGCACATCTGCGCATCGGCCTGGTCCAGGTAGCCGGGGATGCTGTTCCAGCGCGACGCCCGCGCCAGTGCACTGCCCACCCCGCGCACGCCCAGCGGCGGGTAGCGCATGGCGCGCACCAGCTCGCCGGCCTGGGCCGCGCTTTCCACCATCGGCACCAGCAGCGTCTGCACGCCGATGTCCAGCACCTGCTTGATCAGCGCGGTGTCGCCGATCACCGGGCGGATGATCGCCTCGCCAGGGTAGGGCGCCACCGCCTGCAGCTGCGCGAGCATGCCGCGCAGGTCGTTGGGCGCATGCTCGCCATCGATCAGCAGCCAGTCGAAGCCGGCATTGGCCGCCAGCTCCGCGCAATATGCGCTGGCCAGCCCTAGCCACAGGCCGATCTGCGGCTCGCCACTGGCCAGGCGTTGTTTGAAACGGTTCACAGGCAGGTGCATGGCAGTCTCCGAAGGTCAGACAAAACGGCAGGCGATGGAACCGAGCATGTCGTAGTCGACATGGAAGGTATCGCCGGGGTTGGCGGCCACCGGCCGGGTGAACGAACCGCCCAGGATCACCTGGCCGGCCTCCAGCACCACGTCATACGGCGCCAGCTTGTTGGCCAGCCACGCCACGCCCTTGGCCGGGTGGTTGAGCACCGCCGCCGACACCCCGGATTCCTCGATCACGCCGTTGCGGTACAGCACCGCCGGCACCTTGCGCAGGTCGATGTCGCCCGGGCGCACCGCGCGCCCACCCATCACCACCCCGGCATTGGCGGCGTTGTCGGAGATGGTGTCGAACACCTTGCGCGTGGCGCCACTGTGCGGGTCCACCTGCTGGATGCGCGCATCGATGATCTCCAGCGCCGGGATCACCCATTCGGTGGCATCCAGTACATCGAACAGGGTCACATTGGGCCCCTTGAGGGGTTTGCCGAGGATGAACGCCAGCTCCACCTCCACCCGCGGCACGATGAAGCGTTCGAAGGGGATGTCGCTGCCTTCGTCGAAAAACATGTCGTCGAGCAGCGCGCCGAAGTCCGGCTCGGTGATGTTGGACGACACCTGCATGGCGCGCGAGGTCAGGCCGATCTTGTGCCCGACCAGCTTGCGCCCGTCCTTGATCTTCTGCGCCACCCAGGCGCGCTGGATGGCGTAGGCGTCCTCGATGCCGATGGCCGGGTGGTCGAGGGAAAACTGGCGCACCTGCTCGCGGTTGCGCTCGGCGCGGTCGAGCTGGGCGGCGGCTTGAAGGATCTGGCTAGGGTCGAGCATGTTCGGCATCTCTTACTGGGGGTTGACGATGGCAGCCCGGGTGCGCAGCACCAGCAGGCCACCCAGGGCGATGAACAGGGCCAGCACGTACAGCGCAAGGCTGGCGCTGTGGGTGGTGTCGCGCATCCAGCCGATCAGGTAGGGCGCAAGGAACGAGGCGATGCTGCCGAACGAGCTGATCAGCGCGATACCGGCCGCCTGCGTGGTGTTGGACAGAAACGCCGGCGGCAGCTGCCAGAACATCGGCAGGGCGGCGCTGGCGCCCATGCCGGCGACGATCAGGCCGCCCAGCACCATCAGCGGGTTGCCCGGGGCCAGCCCGGCCACGGCGATGCCGAGTGCCGACATCAGCAGCGGCACGCACAGGTGCCAGCGCCGCTCGCGCTGGCGGTCGGACGAGCGCCCGCAGGCGATCATGAACAGGCAGCCGGCCAGGTAAGGGATGGCGCTGAGCAGGCCCACGCGGCCGTCGCTGCCGATACCGGCGCCGTGGATCAGGGTCGGCATCCAGAAGGCCAGGGTGTTGACCGCCAGCATCACCGCGAAGTACACCGCCACCAGCAGCCATACCTGACGGTTGCGCAGGATGCCGCCGAACGAGGTGATCGACTTGCGTTGCTCTTCGCTGGCCAGTTGCTCGCGCAGGTGCTGCTTCTGGCCGGCATCCAGCCAGCTGACGTGCTCGAAGCTGTCGGGCAGGCGCTTGAGCACCACCAGGCCCAGCAGCATCACCGGGGCCCCTTCGATCAGGAACATCCACTGCCAGCCGCGCAGGCCGGCGGCGTCGTGAAACAGTTCCAGGATGCCGCCCGAAAGCGGCCCGCCGATCACCCCGGCCATCGGCACGGCAATCGCGAACAGCGCGGTGATCTGGCCACGGCGCCGGGCCGGGTACCAGCGGTTGAGGTACACCAGGATGCCGGGGAAGAACCCGGCCTCGGCCACGCCCAGCAGAAAGCGCAGCACGTAGAAGCCCGAGGCCGACTCGACCCACAGCATGCCGGTGGACAGCGCGCCCCACACGATCATCAGGGTGGCGATCCAGCGCCGCGGGCCGACCCGGTCCAGGGCCATGTTGCTGGGTACGCCGAACAGCGCGTAGGCGATGAAGAACAGGCCGGCACCGAAGCCGTACACCGTGTCGCTGAAGTGCAGGTCGCTGCTCATCTGCATCTTGGCGAAGCCGATGTTGATGCGGTCCAGGTGGGCAAACAGGTAGCAGACCAGCAGCAGCGGCATCAGCCGCCAGGTGACGGTGCCGTGGGTGGAGTCGTGCTGGGCAAGGCTGGCCGATGCGGCGGTATTGGCTGTGCTCATGATCTTGTTCTTTTTGGTCAGAGGGCCGATGGGGGAGCGCAGGGCCGGGTTCAGCCCGGCTGCTGCTGGTTCAGAAACGCGTGCACGTTGTTCTGCTTGAAGTTCAGTTGCGGGTGCAGCTCGATCATCTCGAACGACAGGGCCAGCAGGCGCTGGCTCTGCAGGTCGGCAAAGTGCTCGGTGATCACCGCGAACAGGGCCTTGGCCACCTGTTCGCGGGTGGCCAGGTCGCGCCCGTGGCCGACCTTGAGGGTCATGTGCACGAAGGCGTAGTCGTGCTGCCCGTCGGCCATGCGCCAGGTGTCCAGGCGCACCGCACGGCTGCGGATGCCGCCCAGCGGGAACACGCCCGTGGCGCCCAGGCAGTGGTGAACCTTTTCGAACAGGCCGGGCAGGTCGGCCTGGGCTTGGAGGTTGTCGGTGTACTCGGCGATGAAGTGGGGCATCCTGGGCTCCTTGGCGCGGTCAGACGGGGAAGATGGCGTTGATCTGGCCGGTGCCGGAGCTGCCGAACGGCTCGGTCAGCACCTCCACCGGCCTGTCGTAGTCGGCGCCGCCAAGCAGGCCCAGCAGCATCGCGGTGTCGTGCATGCCACCTTCGCCGTAGCAGTGGCTGGCGTAGTCGGGCAGCATCGCGCAGAACTCCCTGAAGCGGCCCTGCTTCCACAGTTCCACCACGCGCAGGTCCATCTGCTTGTCGAATTCGCGGGTCCAGTTGTGGATGTTGGCCTCGGCGTTGCGGTCGTCCGAGAAGCGGTGCGAGAGCGAGCCGGAGGCCAGCACCAGCACCTTGCGGTCGCTCTTCTCGATGGCCCGGCGCACGGCGGCGCCGAACGTGAAGCTGTCTTCCAGGCGGTGCCAGGCGCACCAGGCGGCGATGGACACCACCTTGAGTCTGTCGGCGGCGGGCACGTCCATGTGCATGTAGCGCATCGGTACCAGGGTGCCGTATTCCAGCTCCAGGCTCGGGATGTTGTGGGCCAGGGTGCGCACGTCGGCGGCATTGGCCTCCTGTGCGATCAACTCGCCCAGTGCCGGCAGGCCGGGGTACTCGAAGTCCATGTTCTTGATGAAGTGCGGCAGTTCATTGCTTGTGTAGGTGCCCTTGAAGTGCTCGCCGCAGTTGATGTGGTAGCCGCTGTTGACCAGCCAGTGCACATCGAACACCACGGCGGTGTCGGCGCCCAGTTCGCGGGCGCGGCGGCCGATCTCCTTGTGGCCGGCGATGGCGGCCTCGCGGCAACCGTGGTGCTTGCCGGGCAGTTCGGACAGGTACATCGAGGGGACGTGGCAGACTTTGGCTGCGAGGACGACTTCGCCCATGGTGGGGTACTCCTGGATCTGTTGTTCTTGTGGTGGGTCAGTGAGTTCGCCATCGCGGGTCAAGCCCGCTCCCACAAGGATCATTGCGGTCCCTGTAGGAGCGGGCTTGACCCGCGATGCGCTTAGAGGCCCCAGCGCGGAATGGCGTGGCTGCCCATCGACACGCACACGTTCTTGATCTCGGCAAACACCTCGAAGCTGTACTGGCCACCTTCGCGGCCGGTACCGGAGCCCTTCACCCCGCCGAACGGCTGGCGCAGGTCACGCACGTTCTGGCTGTTGATGAACACCATGCCGGCCTCGATGCCATGGGCCAGGCGATGCGCCTTGCCGATGTCCTGGGTCCAGATGTACGAGGCCAGCCCGTACTCGGTGTCGTTGGCCAGCTTCAGTGCCTCGGCCTCGTCCTTGAACGGGATCAGGCACACCACCGGGCCGAAGATCTCCTCCTGGGCGATGCGCATGCTGTTGCTCACGTCGGCAAACACCGTGGGCTGGATGAACTGCCCGCGCGCCAGGTGCGCCGGCAGGTTGGCCGGGCGCTCCAGGCCACCGGCCAGCAGGGTGGCGCCTTCCTCGATGCCGATGCGGATATAGCCGGTCACCTTGTCGTAGTGGGCCTGGGTGATCATCGAGCCGACCTGGGTCCTGGGGTCTTGCGGGTCGCCCACGATCAGGCGCCTGGCCCGCGCCGCGAACTCGGCCACGAACTGCGGGTACACGCTCTCTTGAATGAAGATGCGGCTGCCGGCGGTGCAGCGCTCGCCGTTGAGCGAGAAGATGGTGAACAGCGCAGCGTCCAGCGCGCGCTCGAGGTCGGCGTCCTCGAAGATCAGCACCGGCGACTTGCCGCCCAGTTCCATCGAGTACTTCTTAAGGCCCGCGGTCTGCATGATCTTCTTGCCGGTGGCGGTGCCGCCGGTGAACGAAATGGCGCGTACGTCCGGGTGACGCACCAGGGCATCGCCTGCGGTGGCGCCGTAGCCCTGGATCACGTTGAGCACGCCATTGGGGATGCCGGCCTCTACCGCCAGGCGGCCCAGTTCGTTGGCGGTCAGCGGCGACAGTTCGCTCATCTTCAGCACCGCCGTGTTGCCCAGGGCCAGGCAGGGCGCGGTCTTCCAGGTGGCGGTCATGAACGGCACGTTCCACGGCGACACCAGCGCACACACGCCGACCGGCTGGTACAGGGTGTAGTTGAGCATCTGGTCGTCGACCGGGTAGGTGTGGCCATCCATGCGCGTGCACACTTCGGCGAAGAAGTCGAAGTTGTGCGAGGCCCGCGGGATCAGCACGTTCTTGGTCTGGTGAATCGGCAGGCCGGTATCCAGGGTTTCCAGCTCGGCCAGCCGGGGCACGTTCTGCTCGATCAGCTCGCCCAGCCTGCGCATCAGCCGCGCACGCTCCCTGGCCGGGGTGCCGGCCCATTTGGGGAACGCCTCCCGGGCTGCTGCAACTGCCTGGGCAACTTCTTCGGCGCCGCCGCTGGCGACTTCGCCGATGGCCTCGCCGGTGGCCGGGTTGTAGTTGACGAAGACGTCCTTGCTTTCGACCTCACGGCCATTGATCCAGTGCTTGATCATCGGGTTCATGCCTCTTGCGGGTTCAGGGCGAAGAACTCGGCTTCGCTGACAATGCGGTTGACCAGGCGGCCGACACCTTCCACTTCCACCACCACGTCATCACCCGGCACCACGTCGGCCAGGCCTTCGGGGGTGCCGGTGGCGATCATGTCGCCCGGTTGCAGGGTCATGAAGCTGGACAGGTATTCGATCAGGTAGGGGATGTCGAAGATCATGTCGCGGGTGCTGCCCTGCTGCTTGAGCTCACCGTTGATCCAGGTGCGCAGGGTGAGGTTGGACGCATCCGGCACATCGGCCACATCGACCATCCACGGGCCCACCGGGGTGGTGGCGTCGCGGTTCTTCACCCGCAGGTTGGGGCGGTAGTAGTTCTCCAGGTAGTCGCGGATCGCGTAGTCGTTGCACACCGTGTAGCCGGCCAGGTACTGCAGCGCGTCCTCGCGCCTGACGTTGCGCGCCGGCTTGCCGATCACCGCCACCAGCTCGCACTCGTAGTGCATGTACTTGACGTTGTCCGGGCGCCAGGTGACCTGGTTGTGGCCGGTGTAGGTACCGGGCGACTTGACGAAGGCCAGCGGCTCGGTGGGTGCGGCAAAGGCCAGTTCGGCGGCGTGGTCGGCGTAGTTCAGGCCCAGCGCGAACATGCTGCCGGTGGCCGGCGGCAACCACTGCACCTCGTGCTCGGCGAGCAGGCGGCCATCGGCCAGGCGCACGTTGTTGCCATCTTCCACGGTCACGGCGTGGTCCTGGCCCTGGTAACGGATACGGGCGTGTTTCATCAGCGTTGCTCCTGTTCGGCCACGATCGGGTTGGCCAGGCGGCCCAGGCCGCTGATCCGGACCTCGACCTGATCGCCTGGCAGCACGTCCACGCGACCTTCGGGGGTGCCGGTAATCAGCACGTCGCCTGCGTGCAGGGTCATGAACTCGCTGATCTCGGCGATCAGCTGCGGGATGTTGCGCACCAGGTTGGCGGTGCTGTTGTGCTGGCGCAGTTCGCCATTGACGAACAGCTCGATGGCCAGCTGATGCGGGTCGGCCACCTGCGCGGTCGGCACCAGCTCAGGGCCGAGTACGCAGAAACCATCGCGGCACTTGGCCTTGACCGCCGGGCGGTAGTAGCTGTCTTCGGGCAGGCTGAACTCGTTGACGATGGTGTAGCCGGCCACGTGCTCCAGGGCCTGTTCGACGCTCACGCGGCTGGCGCGCTTGGCGATCACCACGCCCAGCGCCGGGCCCGGCTGCAGGCGTTCGACACCTTGCGGGTACACCACCGGGGCGCCATGGCGGTTGCGCGTATTGGGGGTCTTGATGAACAGCACCGGCTTGACCGGGGGCTTCTGGTACGGCGCCTGTTCGAATTCGGCGAGACGCTGGTTCAGCAACCCCTGGTAGTTCAGCGCAACGCCGAACAGGGTGCCGGTGGCAACGTCGTGCAGGGCACGGCTCATGCTCTTCTCCTGGCAAGGGCAGGGCGGCAAGCACCCTGCGGGACAAATCGTTAATGTGTTAACGTTATAATTAAGATGTTAACGAAAGGCAAGCGGCGCGTGTCAGGCGTTAAGCTGCCGGCAGAACAAGAACACAGCAGGAAACCCCGTCATGAACGAACGCACGCCGATTCCCAACATCAACATCGGGCAGGTCTACGACCAGCGGTACAGCGATGCCGAGGTGCACTACGACAAGCTCGGCAACCTGGCCGGCTTTTTCGGCCGCAACATGCCGGTGCACCGCCACGACCGCTACTTTCAGGTGCATTACGTCAAGAGCGGCACGGTGCGGGTGTACCTGGACGACCAGCAGTACGTGGAGTCGGGGCCGATGTTCTTCCTTACCCCGCCGACCATCCCGCACTCGTTCGTCACCGAGCCCGACGCCGATGGCCACGTGCTGACCGTGCGCCAGCAACTGGTATGGCAACTGCTCGAAGCCGACCCTGCGCTGGCGCCTGGGCCGCAGGTGGCGCCGGCGTGCGTGGCGCTGAGCGGGCTGGAGGGACGGTTTGCCGACGAAGCGCGGCGCCTGGTGCTGCTGTTCGACGAGCTGCACCGCGAGATCAATGCCGCGCAGGTGGGCCGTGGCCCGGCGCTGGACAGCCTGACCCGGCTGATCATGCTCAGCCTGCTGCGCCTGTGTGCGCGCTCGCTGCCGGCGCGCCAGACCCGGCATGAGGACCTGCAGGTGTTCCACCGCTTCAACGAGCTGATCGAGGCGCATTACCTGGAGCACTGGCCGCTGTCGCGCTATGCGCTGGGGGTAGGGGTGACCGAGGCGCGGCTCAATGACGTGTGCCGGCGTATCGCCGACCTGCCGTCCAAGCGCCTGATCCTGGAGCGCCTGATGCAGGAAGCCAAGCGCCTGCTGCTGTTCACCGGCAGTTCGGCCAACGAGATCTGTTACAGCCTGGGCTTCAAGGACCCGGCGTACTTCAGCCGGTTTTTCCTGCGCTATGCGCAGGTGACGCCGGGCGAGTACCGCCAACGGCAGGCGGGCGTGCGCTGACATGGCATTTTTCCGTTTTTGTTGTTAGGCGCGGCAAGCGCCGCTGCCGCCATGATGGCGGTAGCGGTGTAACGGAAAAATGCCTTTTACAGGGGTGCGCTTGTACTTTTCAGAGCGCTCAGGCGGCGTTGTTCAACCACAGGTTTTCAAAACGCCAGGTGCTGAACAACGTCTGCTCCGGCGCCGCGCCGCCGACCTTGCGTGAAAACGCATCGAGCAGGTTGGCGTAGCCCCAGATCAGCAGGCCGCCCTTGTCGTACTGGATCTGCTGCGCCTGGTGGACCAGTGCGGTGCGCCTGGCCAGGTCCGGCTGGGCCATGGCCTGCAGAAACAGCTGGGTGAACTGCGGGTCGTCGAAGTGGGTCTTGTTGGCCACCGCGAACGGCGCGTCGGTGTGCATGGCGCTGGCCAGGAACGGCGCGCCGATGGTGCCGCCGGTGCTCAGCAGCCACTGGTCCTGCTGCGGGCCGTTGAAGGTGGCGCTGTCGACCTGGCGCACATCGAGGGTCACGCCGATGCGCCTGGCCTGCTCGGCCAGCACCAGCGCCGAGGCCAGCGCCGGCCCGGCGGTGGTCACCAGTTCCACCTGCAGGTGTTCCTGGCCAGCCTCGCGCAGCAGTTGCGCGGCGCGCTGCGGGTCATGGGCACGCGGGGGCAGGGCGTGGTTGAAGGTAGGGTCGAACGGGGCGTACAGGTCGTTGGCCACGCGGCCCTGGCCGTTGAGGGCGCGGCGCACCAGCTCGTCGCGGTCGGCCAGCAGGCGCAGTGCCTCGCGCACCCGCGGGTCGTTGAATGGCGGCTTGCTGGTGTTCATTTCGAACGACAGCCAGTTGCCGCTGATCGACGTCACCAGGTTCAGCCGCGGGTCGCGCTCGAGCACCTGCAACTGCTCGCTGGGCATGCCGTTGGCCATGTCGATCTGCCCGGCACGCAGCGCGGCCAGGCGCGAGACCTGGTCCTTGAAGTCGATGATCTCCAGTTCATCGGCATACGGCCTGCCGGCCTTGTAGTAGTTCTCGAAGCGGCTGAACACCGAGCGCTGGCCGGGGGTGAAACTCTTGAACCGGTAGGGCCCTGCGCCGACCGGGTTGGTGACCGGGTGATAGTCCACCGGCACGATGCCGCCGAAATTCACCCAGGTTTCCGGCAGTGGCAGGAAGCTGCGGCCGTCCTTGAAACTCAGGCGCACCGTGCGGTTGTCGAGCTTGACCAGGTTGTCGCGGTCCACCCAGTGCAGCAAGGCGGCGTAGGGCGAAGCCAGCTGCGGGTCGGTGAGGCGGCGGATCGAGAAGATCAGGTCGTCGGCATCGATGGTCTTGGCGTTGTGGAATTCCAGGCCCTGGCGCAGGCGCAGGGTCCAGCTGCGCGCGTCGCTGCTGGCCTCGGCGAACTCGGCCAGGGCCAGGCGCGGCTGCATCTGCTCGTCCCATTCCCACAGTTTGCTGTACAGCGCAAAGCCGCGCACGATGCCGCTGCCGATGGGCTTGTGGGCGTCGAGGTTGCCGGTCTGGCCGCCGTCCAGGATGCCCAGGCGCAGGCGCCCGCCGTGCCGCGGCTGGGCAACCCCGGCGGCGGGGGCGGGGGCGTCATCCGGGCCGCAGCCGCTGAGCAGGCTGGTGCCCAGCAGCAGGCCGCCGCCCATGGCCAGGCCCTGGCCGATGAACTGGCGCCGGCTGTAGTGGTTGGGGTTCATGGCTCAGGCTCCTGCCGCGCGCAACTGCGCGGTGGCCTGCACGGGCAGGCTCAGCGCCTGCCGTTCACCGCGAAAGTGCGGCAGGACGTGCTCGCCCAGGCGGTAGGCTTCTTCCAGGTGCGGGTAGCCGGCCAGGAAGAACAGGTCGATGCCCAGCGCGTTGTACTCGCGAATGCGCGCCACCACGTTGGCGTAGCTGCCCACCAGCGCCAGGCCCGGCGGGATGCCGATGTGGCTGAAGCCCGACCACACGTTGGGGTAGATGAAGAAATCGTCGAAGCCACGCTCGTCGTGCTCGGGCCGGTAGTCCTCCTCGTAGCTGAGCTTGCGCGCGGTACGCAGCCCTTCGTGGGCCGCCTTGGCCTTGGCGGCCCCCCTGGCCACGCCCTCGTCGAAAAAGCGCTTGGCTTCGGCCAGCGCCAGTGCCTCGGTCTCGCGGGCGATCACGTCGATCGACAGGCCGAAGCGGATGTCGCTGCGGCCGAACGTGAGCGCACGCTGGCGGATGTCGGCGATCAGCGCGGCGATCTCGTCGGGGTGCTCGGCGCGCATCAGGTAGAAGTCGGCATGCTTTGCAGCGAACTCGCGGGCGGCAATCGACGAGCCGGCCGTGCAGATCAGCGGCAGCTCGGCCTTTTTCTGCGGCCCGCGCAGGCCGCCGCCTTCGGCCTTGTAGAAGCGCCCGTCGTAGTGGAAGTGCTCCGAGTGCCAGTAGCCCTTGACCACATCCATGAACTCGGTGGCGCGGGCGTAGCGCTCGTCGTGCTCGGCCAGGTCGCCGACCTGGCGCTGGAGGGCGTCCGAGCCGCCGTTGATGATGTTCCACACCAGCCGGTTGCCGCTGGCGCGCTGGTAGGTGGCGGCCTGCTGCACCGCCACCCACGGGGTGTAATGGTAGGGCTGGAACGCGGTGACGAACTTCAGCGTGCGGGTTTCGCGGGCCAGCAGCGAGCACACCGTCCAGGGCTCTTCGCCGGACGGCGCATTGACCATCAGCGCACCGCCGAAGCCGTTGATTTCGGCGGCCCGGGCAATCTGCCCCAGGTAGTCGATGTAGGTGAAGTGGTCACCGACCGCAAACCCCGACACCGCGCCGGTGCTGGCGCCGTCGGCATGCCAGTCGCCGCGGTTGCGCGGGTCGCCGGGCAGGAACTGGGTTTCACCGTGCAGCGGCAGGCGGGTAAAGAATTCGATGCTCATGGGCAGGCTCCTGGCTTATTGCACGCTGGAGTTGCAGATAGGGGTGACGGGCTGATCGCTGAACACCTTGCGCGCGAAGGGCAGCGAGTCCTTGAGCGAGGCATTGACCGTCTCGCTGTGGCCCAGGCCCTTGTACAGGTGGCCCTCGACCACCGAGCCGGCAGCGCACGCGTCCTTCATCAGGCTGACCTGGGTGACGGCAGCGGGGGTCTTGTCCTCGGCGCCGGTGCCGATGAAGATCGGCTGCGCAAGCTTGAGCGTCGGGTAGGAGACCTGCGCCAGCCACGGCTTGAGTTGTGCGCCGTCGTTGGCCTTGCGCGTGTTGGCCGGGGTCAGCCCGGTGCCGATCACATCGGCGGTGAGCGACGCCAGGCAGGTGGTGCGAGCCTGTTCGAACAGTGGCAGGGCCTTGTCGGTGTAGAAGTCGCGCGGGTCGATGCTCGGGTCGTATTGCTGCGCGGCCAGCAGGGTGTAGAAACCGTAGGCCAGTGACGCGTCGACCTTGTTCGGGTCCTGCTCACCCACGTTGCTGGCGCCCACGGTGTAGATCACCCCGGTACCGACGCTGCCCTTCAGGCCCAGGTCCGGGGCGTAGGTGGGGGCATAGGCGGCAGAGGCGAAGGCCCCGGCGCCGCCCTGGGACTGGCCGACCACCAGCACCTTGTTGGCCAGGCCCGGCACCCCGCTGACCACGGCGCGGGCCGCATCGAGGATGCCGTAGGCGGCCATGCGGTTGTTCAGCAGCGGGTGGCCGCCGGGCACGCCCAGGCCCTGGTAGTCGGTGGCGACGATGGCATAGCCCTCGTTCAGCCAGCGCGCCAGGTACTGCACGTCGCGGTACGAGCGGCCCGACCAGGACGGCGCGCAGATGTCGGCCACGCCGACGGTGCCATGCCCCCAGGTGACCACCGGCCAGCCGCCGGCCGGGGCCTTGCCCTGGGGAATGAACAGCGCGCCGGAGACCGCGATCGGGGTCTTGCCGTCGATGCCGTCGGTGGAGCTGTAGAGAATGCGCAACTGGCTGGCCGCGCCGGGCAGGCTGAGGGTCTGCTCCAGCGGCTCGCTGCGCAGCAACCTGCCGGGGGTGGCCGGGATCGCCTGTTCCCAGTGGTAGAACGCCGAAACGCGCCCGTCGCCCTGCAGCGGGTCGGGCGTGGGGGCGTAGGTGTCGGCGGCCATGGCGGCGCAGGAGAGGGCGAGCAGGCTCAGGCCGAAGGCCACGGAGTGCGGGAATTTCATCAGGGGCTTCCTTGGGCGAAACAATGATGCCGGGTGCAGAGCGAAAGCCGTGCCAGATGCTGAAATATTCACGCAACCTGCTGAATCAGAAGGGTTTTCCTGGTTTCATACAGACGCTGCCCAGCACCGCGCTGCTGATTTGCAAGCAACCCCCTGGGCCGGATTGCTGCTGTGGCAGCAGCGCCTCAGCAGGTGGTTTCTGATAGGTGAATTTGGAATATACAAAGATGAATTAATAATTATTTGTTCTAATTTGTTTCGTGCACTATGGGCCGGCGCTATCAATGCCAGGAATGCACCATGTCGCTGATTACCCATCCCCATGCCCGGGAACTGACCAAATCCGTTCGTGCCACCGTGCTGGTGTTCAAGGACCCTCGCTCCCAGGAACTGCTGGCCCGTATCGAGCGCCTGGCGCCGAGCGAGGCCAACACCCTGATCATCGGCGAGACCGGCACCGGCAAGGAACTGGTGGCGCGGCATATTCACCAGTTGAGCCGGCGCGGTCGCGAACCGTTCGTGGCGGTCAACTGCGGCGCCTTTGCCGAAACCCTGGTAGAGAGCGAGTTGTTCGGCCATGAAAAGGGCGCATTCACCGGGGCCACCAACAGCAAGGCGGGCTGGTTCGAGGCGGCCAATGGCGGCACGCTGTTTCTCGACGAGATCGGCGACCTGCCGTTGAACATGCAGGTCAAGCTGCTGCGTGTGCTCCAGGAACGCGAAGTGGTGCGGCTGGGGTCGCGCACGCCGATCCCGATCAACGTGCGCCTGGTGGCGGCCACCAACGTCAACCTGGCCGATGCGGTGGTGGCGGGGCACTTTCGCGAAGACCTGTTCTACCGCCTGCACGTGGCGACCATCCGCCTGCCGCCGCTGCGCGAGCGCCCCGGCGACATCCTGCCGCTGGCCGAGTTCTTTCTCGAGGAGCATTGCCAGCGCCTGGGCTACAGCCGCGCCAGCCTGAGCCTGGAGAGCGAGCGCAAGCTGCTGGGGCACAGCTGGCCAGGCAACATCCGCGAGCTGGAAAATGCCATTCACCATGCCTTGCTGGTGTGCCGCCAGCAGGTGGTGCAGCCGGCCGACCTGCACCTGGTGGACATGCGCTCGGTGGGTATCCGCCAGGAGGAGAGCGCCCAGCCGCTGCGCCTGCAGACGCCCGAGGCGCCGAGCCTGGAGGCGGCGCTGACGGCGCTGTTCGAGCAGAACGTCGAGGATTTGTACGAGCATATCGAAGAGACGGTGTTTCGCACCGCGTACCGCTATTGCCACGGCAACCAGCTGCAGACCGGGCGCCTGCTCAACATCAGCCGCAACATCGTGCGGGCGCGGCTGGAGAAGATCGGCGAGCTCAAGCGTAGCGATACTATCGGCCTGTAAGGGCCCTTCGCGGGTCCACAGGTTGTGCACCGACTTGAGGGGCCGTGAACGTTCTGTGGGAGCGGGCTTGACCCGCGATACAGGCGTCACCGGGTCAACTGATCCGCATTAATCCCCCCAACCTGAATCTGTAACCCAGTACACCTCGAAGCCATAGTAGCGGCCTCCCTGATGAGGTCCGACCATGTATCACTACGACGAATACGATCGTGCACTGGTGTTCGAGCGCGTAGCCCAGTTCCGCGACCAGGTGCAGCGCTTCACTGCCGGTGAACTGAGCGAAGAAGAATTCCTGCCACTGCGCCTGCAAAATGGCCTGTACCTGCAAAAGCATGCCTACATGCTGCGCGTGGCCATCCCCTACGGCACCCTCGGCGCCCGCCAGATGCGCACCCTGGCCAGCATCGCGCGCGACTACGACCGCGGCTACGGCCACTTCACCACGCGCCAGAACATCCAGTTCAACTGGGTCGAGCTGGCCCAGGTGCCGGATATCCTGCAGCGCCTGGCCGAGGTCGACATGCATGCGATCCAGACCTCCGGCAACTGCGTGCGCAACATCACCACCGAGGCCTTCGCCGGCGTCGCCGCCGACGAGATCATCGACCCGCGCCCGCTGGCCGAGATCCTGCGCCAGTGGTCGACCATCAACCCCGAGTTCCTGTTCCTGCCGCGCAAGTTCAAGATCGCCATCTGCTCGGCCCGCCAGGACCGCGCAGCG
Source organism: Pseudomonas sp. PS01300 (assembly GCF_029960155.1). Classification (NCBI taxonomy): domain Bacteria; kingdom Pseudomonadati; phylum Pseudomonadota; class Gammaproteobacteria; order Pseudomonadales; family Pseudomonadaceae; genus Pseudomonas; species Pseudomonas sp. PS01300. The sequence continues at coordinate 36,172 of NZ_JASCPN010000052.1, forward strand.
ATCATGATGCACGACATCGGCCTGTACCTTTACCGCGACGGGCGCCAGCAGATGCGCCTGCGGGTGATGGTCGGCGGCGGCCTGGGGCGCACGCCGATCCTGGGCCTGCAGATCCGCGAGGGCCTGCCGTGGGAGCACCTGCTGTCCTACGTCGAGGCCATCCTGCGGGTGTACAACCGCCATGGCCGGCGCGACAACAAGTACAAGGCGCGCATCAAGATCCTGGTCAAGGCACTGGGCATCGAGGCCTTTGCCCGTGAAGTCGAACAGGAATGGCAACACATCAAGGACGGCCCGGCGCAGCTCACCGAAGCCGAGTTCCAGCGGGTAGCCGAAGGCTTCGCGCCGCCACGCTACGCCGCGCAGCCCGACGGCGACCTGGACTACGGCACCCACCTGGCCATGGACCGCTCCTTCGCCCGCTGGGTCTCGCGCAACGTGCAGCCGCACAAGGTGGCCGGCTATGCCAGCGTGGTGCTGTCGACCAAGCCCGGCCCGGCGGCGCCCCCCGGCGACCTCACCGCCGAGCAGATGGACAACGTGGCCGACTGGTCGGAGCACTTCGGTTTCGGTGAAATCCGCATCGCCCACGAGCAGAACCTGATCCTGCCCGATGTCCGCAAGGCCGACCTGTACCCGCTGTGGCGTCTGGCCTGCGAGCAGGGCCTGGGCACCGCCAACATCGGCCTGCTGACCGATATCATCGCCTGCCCGGGTGGCGACTTCTGCGCGCTGGCCAACGCCAAGTCGATCCCCATCGCCCAGGCCATCCAGAGCCGCTTCGACGACCTCGACTACCTGCACGACCTGGGCGAGCTGAGCCTGAACATCTCGGGCTGCATCAACGCCTGTGGCCACCACCACATCGGCAACATCGGCATCCTGGGCGTCGACAAGAACGGCAGCGAGTGGTACCAGGTGACCCTGGGCGGGGCGCAGGGCAAGGCCAGCGCACTGGGCAAGGTGATCGGCCCGTCGTTCAGCGCCGCCGAGATCCCCCGCGTGATCGAGCAGATCGTGGCCACCTACTGCGCCTACCGCGAACTCGACGAGCCCTTCGTCGACACCGTGGCGCGGGTGGGGCTGGAGCCGTTCAAGGAGCGCGTCTATGCCAGGCAGCCGGAGGTGTCCACATGCGCAATGTGATCGCGATACGCCAAGGGCAGGCGCAGCTTGTGGAGGGCGACAGCTGGAAGTTGCTGCGCGAGCAGGAGGCGCCGCTGCCGACGGGCGCGCTGATTTTGCCGCTGCACCGCTGGCTGGCGCAGCCCAGTGGTTATCACGGGCTGTGGCTGGGGCCGGATGACGATGTCGAGTCGCTGCAGCTGTGGCTGGGCGTGCTGCCGCTGATCGCCATCGACTTCCCCTCGTTTCGCGATGGCCGTGGCTACAGCCAGGCCTACCTGCTGCGCACGCGGCTGGGCTGGCAGGGCGAATTGCGTGCTGTCGGCGATGTGCTGCGCGACCAGCTGAGCCACATGCGCCAGTGCGGTTTCGACAGTTTTGCCGTGCGCGAGGACAAGTCGGCAGCCGACGCGCTCAAGGGCCTGCAGGGCATGAGCGTGCTCTACGGGCGTTCGGTGATCGAGCCCAGGCCGCTGTTTCGGCGACGTTGAGTGCGTAGGGTGCTGTCGCGTCGGTGATGGAACGGGCTACCATGCAGGTTCGCCCGTTGGACAGGATGTTGCAGCATGCTTTTCAGTACCCGTACTGCCCGGCCGGCCGATGCTGAAGCCCTCAGCGACATCGCCAGCCAGACCTTCGCCCTGGCAAGCCCCGCCGATTCATCGGCCAAGGCGCTTGCCGCCTATATCCGAGGCCATCTTCAGCCCGAACACTTCTGCCTGCACCTGATCAGCCGCGCCAAGCAATTGCGCGTGCTGGAGCATGACGGCGTGGTGGTGGGCTACACCCTGATCGACAAGGCGGCGCAGGCGCTGGGTATCGAGGCGGCCGACGGCCTGCCGGAACTGAGCCGCTGCTACGTACTGCCCGAGCACCATGGCCAGGGCGCGGCCCAGCGCCTGCTTGAGGACACCCTGGCCCAGGTGGGCGGGGCGATCCGCCTGACGGTCAACGAACACAACAGCCGGGCGATCCGCTTTTACCAACGCAATGGCTTCCGCCAGGTGGGCGAGGCCATTTTTGTCTGCGGGCCGGAACGTCACCGTGACTGGGTGATGGTGCGCGCCTGCGCCACTGCCGAACCAGAGGCTGCCGATGACTGATCTTTCTGCCTACCCAATCACCCGCAAATGGCCTGCCCGCCACCCCGAGCGCCTGCAACTGTATTCGCTGCCCACGCCCAACGGGGTGAAGGTGTCGATCATGCTCGAAGAGACGGGCCTGGCCTACGAGGCGCACAAGGTGGACTTTGCCACCGAGGATCAACTGAGCGCCGAGTTCATCTCGCTCAGTGCCAACAACAAGATCCCTGCGATCCTCGACCCGCACGGGCCGGGGGGTAAGCCGCTGGGGCTGTTCGAGTCGGGGGCGATCCTGCTGTACCTGGCCGAGAAGACCGGCCAGCTGCTTCCTGAAGACCCGGCTGCGCGCTACGAGACGATCCAGTGGCTGATGTTCCAGATGGGCGGCATCGGCCCGATGTTCGGCCAGGTGGGCTTCTTCAACAAGTTCGCCGGCAAGGCCTATGAAGATAAGCGCCCGCTGCAGCGCTACGTGGACGAGGCGCGGCGCCTGCTGGGCGTGCTGGACCGGCGCCTGCACGGGCGCGACTGGATCATGGGCGAGTACGGCATCGCGGACATCGCCACGCTGCCGTGGGTGCGCAACCTGATCGGTTTCTACGAAGCGGGGGATCTGGTGCGGATCGAAGAGTTCGTCGAGGTTCGACGCGTGCTGGAGGCGTTTCTGGCGCGGCCGGCGGTGCAGCGTGGCTTGCTGATTCCGGGTTGACCGGGTTGTGCTGCGGTCAGCGCGGGCCTGGCCCGCGC
>NZ_JASCPN010000053.1:0-38428 GCF_029960155.1 Pseudomonas sp. PS01300
GGTCAAGCCCGCTCCCACCGGTACAGTGGCTGTCTGCACACCACCGATACCCTTGTGGGAGCGGGCTTGACCCGCGAAAGAGCCGACGCTTACATCACCGGGTAATCGATGTACCCGACCGGGCCCTTGGAGTAGAACGTGTCAGGCCGTGGCTCGTTCAGCGGTGCATCCGCTTGCAGCCGTGCCGGCAGGTCGGGGTTGGCAATGAACGGCACGCCGAAGGCCACCGCATCGGCCGTGCCGTTGGCAATGGCAGCATTCGCACTGGCCTTGTCGAAGCGTTCGTTGGCGATGTACGGCCCGCCAAACGCCTCTTTGAGCAACGGCCCGATGCTGTCTTCGGCCACTCGCTCACGCGCACAGATGAAGGCGATGCCACGTTTGCCGAGCTCCCGCGCCACGTAGGTGAACGTCTCGGTCAGGTTGGCATCGCCCATGTCGTGCAGGTCGGCCCGTGGCGACAGGTGCACGCCCACGCGCTGCGCGCCCCACACGTCGATGAGCGCATCGGTCGCTTCCAGCAGCAGCCGTGCACGGTTCTCCAGCGAGCCACCGTACTCGTCGGTGCGCTGGTTGGTGCTGCTCTGCAGGAACTGATCGATCAGGTAGCCGTTGGCCGCATGCAGCTCCACACCGTCGAAGCCGGCCGCCTTGGCGTTCTCGGCACCGATGCGGTAGGCCTCGATGATGTCGGCGATTTCCTCGGTTTCCAGCGCGCGCGGGGTGACGAATTCGGTGATCGGGCGCACCAGGCTCACATGCCCCTTGGGCTGCACCGCGCTCGGCGCAACCGGCGTTTCGCCGTTCAGGTACAGCGGGTGCGAGATGCGTCCCACGTGCCACAGTTGCAGGAAGATGCGCCCGCCAGCACCGTGCAGCGCCTTGGTCACGTTGGTCCAGCCACGCACCTGGTCGTTGCTCCAGATGCCCGGTGTGTCGGGGTAGCCCACGCCCAGCGGGGTCACCGAGGTGGCCTCGCTGAGAATCAGCCCGGCGCTGGCGCGCTGCACGTAGTACTCGGCCATCAGCGCGTTGGGTACGCGGCCTTCGTCGGCCCGGCAGCGGGTCAGCGGGGCCATGATGATGCGGTTGGGCAACTCGAGGTCGCCAAGGGTGATCGGGTCGAATAGCGTTGTCATGTGCGTGAACCTCGTGGCAATCAGTGAGTGGCAGGTGCCAGGTCGGCGTTGTTGCCGCCCTGGCTGAATGTGATAAGGGTGACGATCAGGGCCAGCACGGCCAGCGCCGCTGCCGCCAGGGGCACGCGGGTCAGGCCCAGGCCCTGGTCGATCACGGTGCCGCCGACCCAGGCGCCCAGCGCATTGCCCAGGTTGAAGGCACCGATGTTCAGGGTCGACACCAGGTTCGGTGCCGCCCTGCCGAAGCTCACCACGTTGACCTGCAGGGCCGGCACGGCGGCGAACGCGGCGGTGGCCCAGAGGAACAGGGTGATCTCGGCCGGAATCAGCGCGGTGCTGGTCCAGCTCAGGGCGGTGGAGATGACCGCCATGGCGGCGAACACGCCCATCAGCGTGGCGGCCAGGCGACGATCGGCCAGCTTGCCGCCCAGGATGTTGCCCAGGGTCAGGCCCAGGCCGATCAGCAGCAGGGTCCAGGTCACGCCGCGCGGCGACACGCCGGTGACATCACCCAGCAACGGCGCCACATAGGTGAACAGGGCGAACATCGAGGCCGAGAACAGCACGGTCATCGACAGCGATAGCCAGATGCCTGCGCCCTTGAGCGCAGCCAGCTCGGCACGCATGTCGAGTTTCTCTTCGTCGCGCTTGATCGGCAGGAAGCGGATCAGGCCGATCAGCGCGATCACGCCGATCACGGTCACTGCCCAGAACGTCGAGCGCCAGCCGTACACCTGGCCCAGCGCGGTACCCAGTGGCACGCCCAGCACGTTGGCCAGGGTCAGGCCGGTGAACATCAGCGCCACGGCCGAGGCGCGGCGGTTGGCCGGAACCAGGTTGGCCGCCACCACCGAACCGATGCCGAAGAAGGCGCCGTGGCACAGCGCGGTGACCACGCGGGCAAACATCAGCACGTTGTAGTCGGTGGCCAGGGCGCACAGCAGGTTGCCGATGATGAATACCCCCATCAGCGCCACCAGTGCGGCCTTGCGCGGCAGCCGGGCGGTGGCCAGGGCCATGAACGGCGCGCCGATGGCCACGCCCAGCGCGTAGCCGGTCACCAGCCAGCCGGCACCGGGGATCGACACACCCAGGTCGCTTGCCACATCCGGCAGCAGGCCCATGATGACGAACTCGGTGGTACCGATGGCGAAGGCGCTCAGCGCCAGGATCAACAGCGAAAGGGGCATTGCAAGGTCCTTGTCAGAGCTCTTGGCTCATCTGCTGGAGGAAGGCCTGGATGGTTTCCTCGTTGCGTTTGAAGAAGTGCCACTGGCCTATCTTCTGGCTGCTGATCAGCCCCGCGCGCTGCAAGGTGGCCAGGTGGGCCGAGACCGTGGACTGCGACAGGCCGCAGCGTTGGTCGATCTGCCCGGCGCACACACCGTGTTCGGTGCTGTGGTGCTGGTCAGGGAAGCAGGCTTGCGGGTCTTTCAACCAGTTCAGGATTTCTCGCCGTACTGGGTGGGCCAGGGCTTTTATTATTTCGTCGAGATCAAGAGGCATGGGTGGGCTCGTGGTGGGTATAGCGTTATATCGCGATGGGGCGAAATATAAATCGGTATTTCGCGATATACAAATATGATTTGGTTCTGGCGTGCGCATGAATCGCTATATCGGGTTATAACGATATTCAAGCGGGCAAGCGGTGCTAGACTGCGGCCTATGAACTACCTCGCACACCTTCACCTGGGCGGCCAGCAGCCCGAACAACTGCTCGGCAGCCTTTACGGCGACTTCGTCAAGGGGCCGTTGCAGGGGCGCTTTGCCCAGCCGCTGGAAGCCGCCATCCGCCTGCACCGCCAGATCGACGTGTACACCGACAGCCACCCGCGGGTACTGGCGGCGCTGGCGCGTTTTCCGCGTGAGCGGCGCCGTTATGCCGGGATCATCCTCGATGTGTTTTTCGACCACTGCCTGGCGCTGCACTGGCACGACTATGCCCGGCAGCCGCTGAGCCAGTTCACCGGGCGCGTGTACCAGGTGCTGGCGGCCGAGCCCGAGCTGCCCGGGCGCCTGGCGCAGATTGCGCCGTACATGGCGGCGGACGACTGGTTGGGCTCGTACCGCGAGTTCGCGGTGCTTGAACAGGTGTTCAACGGTATCGCCCGGCGCCTGTCACGCCCCGAGGGTATGGCAGGCGCGATGCAGGAGGTACAGGCGCTGTACGGCCCGCTGATGGAAGACTTTCGCCACTTCTACCCCGAACTGCAGGGTTTTGCGGCCGACGCTCAGGCCGCCTTGGCGCGGCGCTGAGGCTGGGCCACCGGCTGGGCGCCGAACAACGCCGTGTGGATCGCCAACTGGGCATTGAACGCCAGTGCCGCACGTTCCTGGCCGGCGCTCTGGATGGGCGCCAGCAGGTGGATCTGCACCTCGCCACAGTCGTGGGCAAACAGGCGCAGCAGGTGCGAGAGCAGGTCGTCATCGCCCACGAACGGTGCGATGGGGTCGGGCTTGCCGCCCCGCAGGTAGCGCACGGCCACCGGTTGCACGGGCGTGGCGGTGTCGATTGCGCTGGCCAGCAGGCGCCCGTGGAAGGTGCGCAGGCTGCGCCCGTCGGTAGTGGTGCCTTCGGGGAAGATCAGCACCGGGCAGGCCTGTTGCAGGTGCCGCGCAATCTGCTGGCGCAGCAGCTGGCTGTCGCCGCCGCCGCGGCGGATGAACAGGGTGCCGGCCTTGAGCGCGAGCCAGCCGGCTACCGGCCACTGGCGCACCTCGGCCTTGGACAGGAACGACATCGGCGCGAGCATGCCCAGCAGGGGGATGTCGGTCCACGACACGTGGTTGCTGACCCACAGCATCGGTTGCTGCGGACGGTTGCCGATCACCGTGACCTTGAACGGCAAGGCCCGGGCAAGCCGGGCCATGAACAGTTGCGACCAGCGCTGGCGGCGGTCGTCGGGAGTACTCAGGTGCAGTCGCTCGTACAGGCTGAACAGGCTGGCCATGCCCAGCCCGAACAGCACCACCAGCAGCACTCGGACGATTCGCGCATACACGCGCAGGCGTTGCATCACACCGCCGCCTTGAAGTGGCGGGCGTAGCGTGGGCACAGCTCGTCGCGCTTGAGCAGGATGAACACGTCGGCCACCTGGAAGTCTTCGTCCCAGCACGGCTCGCCGCAGATCTTGGCGCCCAGGCGCATGTAGGCCTTGAGCAGCGGCGGCATCTCGGCGATGACGTTGCCGGGCAGTGCCAGGCTGGGCAGCGGGTTCTTCGGTTCGGCGCGCAGGTGCTCGGTGCACAGGTAGCGCTCGCGCAGGCGTTGCATGATCGCGTGGGCCTGCACGCCGCCGTCCTGCATGGGGATGCTGGCGCAACCCATCAGGTAGCTGTAGCGGCCCTCGTTGAGTACCTCGGCAAGCTCGCCCCACAGCACCGCGATGGTGCCGCCGTTGCGGTAGGCCGGGTCGACGCAGGTGCGCCCCAGTTCAAGGATGGGGCCCTGCAGATGGCCCAGGCCATGCAGGCTGAACTCTTCTTCGCTGTAGAAGCGCCCCAGGCTGCTGGCGGCCTGGTGGTCGAGCAGGCGCGTGGTGGCCACCAGGTGCCCGCTGTTGAGGTCGCGTACGCCGATGTGCTGGCAGTGGATGTCGTAGTCGTCCATGTCCAGCCCGTGTTCGGCGCCTTTGAGCCTGGCCTTGAATTCGCTGCTGAACACGCGAAAGCGCAATGCCTGGGCTTCGTGCAGCGCGGCGGGGCCGACCAGGCGCTCGGCCTGCAGACGGCGTTCGTTACGGGTGTCGCCAGGGCATGCAGTCAGGGTCATTGCGAGTCTCCATAAGCCAGCCATGGGGTTGCGGCCGGTCGACTATGTTGTGCAAGCTCAGCCTAGGTAGACGCGGTGTCACCCCCATGAAGCTTTGGTGATGCTTGTATGACAGCCCTCAAGGAGCACGCCGATGGCCTGGCTGCAGCGACTCAACGACCCCATTCCGCCCTTGGCAACCGGTAACCTGGGCGACACCTACGCCAGCCTGCTGGAGCAGCTGGGCACGGTCAGCCCGTTCGAGCTGGCAGTGCTGGGCGGGCAAGCCATGCCGACCCCGGGGCTGGCGTTTCTGGTGGGCTACCAGGCCGCCTTGCGCGTGCTGTGGCCCAGCGCTCCGGCGGGCCTCGGCGCCCTGTGTGCGAGTGAGCGGCGCAGCGTGCGCGCCGCCGACATGGGCATGCGCCTGGCGCTCGACACGCTGCGCCTGAGCGGCAGCAAGGACTTCGTCACCGCCGGGCCGGACGCCGACTGGCTGCTGGTGGCGGCGCGCTGCGAAGCACCGGGCCAGGCGCCTCGGCTGAGCCTGGCGGTGGTGTACCCGGGGGAGCCCGGTGTGCGCGTGGAGCCCTTGCCGAGCCTGCCGTTGATGCCTGAGGTCGGGCATGCCCGCCTGCACCTTGAACAGGCCCTGTGCGAACGCCTGGCCGGTGACGGCTGGGATGCCTACGTCAAGCCGTTCCGCTCGCTGGAAGACCTGTACGTGCTCAGCGCCCTGAGCGCCTGGCTGTACGGGGTAGGCCGCACCAATGCCTGGCCGCAGGGGCTTTTGCTGCGCCTGATCGGGCTGCTGGCCGGGTGTGCCGAAGGCAGCCGGCAATGCGCCGATTCGGCGGCGTTCCACCTGTTGCTGGGCGGCCTGTTCGCGCAGTTCTCGCAACTGAGCGGCGAGCTCGACCAGGCGCTGACGAGCACGCCGGGGCCCTGGGCCGAGCTGTGGCAGCGCGACCAGGGCATCCTGCAGATCGCCAGCGCGGCGCGGGCCAGGCGCCTGGCCAAGGCATGGGCCGGCAGCGGGCTGGCCTGAGGTTGCCGGGCTGCCCGCATGGCCACAGGCTGTCGCTTGCTGCCGTGCGGGCAGGCGGGTAATGTTGGCGGCTTTACGCTTTCAGGAACCTGCATGTTCAGCCTGCCCCGAATCGCTCTCGCCCTGCTGGCCCTGGCGAGCCTGCCTGCCCAGGCCAACTGGCACCTGGACGGCGAATCGTCGCGCCTGTCGTTCATCACCAGCAAGAACGGCAACGTGTCCGAGGTGCATCGCTTTCTGGTGCTGCATGGCAAGGTCGATCGCAAGGGTGCGGCCGAGCTGCAGATCGAGATGGACTCGGTCAGCAGCGGCATCCCGCTGCGTGACGAGCGCATGCGCAACGACCTGTTCGAGGTGGCCAAATACCCCGACGCGACCATCCAGGCGCAGATCGACCTGCGTCCGATCAACGACCTGGCCAATGGTGCCCAGGTCGAGCTGCGCCTGCCGGTGACCGTCAACCTGCACGGCAAGACCCACAGCTACAACGCGCAACTGCTCGCCACCCGGCTCGACGAGCGGCGTTTCCAGGTGGTGACCCTGGAGCCGCTGGTACTGAGCGCCGATCACTTCGACCTGCTGCCCGGCCTCAAGACGTTGCAGAAGCTCGCCGGGCTGCAGTCGATCAACCTGTCGGTGCCGGTGGGTGCGGTACTGATCTTCACGGCGCGCTGAAATGGCCGGGCCGGTGTTTCCATGGCGTGCCGGCAACCAGTTCGAACTGCTGATCGACGGCCCGCAGTTCTTCCCGCGCATGCTGCAGACGATCATGGGTGCCGAGCACCAGGTCGACCTGGAGCTGTACCTGGTCGAGGCCGGGGCGTGTGCCGAGGCCATGGTGCAGGCGCTGGTGCAGGCCGCCGAGCGCGGCGTGCGGGTACGCTGCCTGTTCGATGACTACGGCTCGCTGGCCTTTACCTTGAGCCTGCGTCAGCGCCTGCTGGGCGCCGGCGTTGAGTTGCGCTGGTACAACCGCCTGCGTTGGCGCCGGGGGCTGCGCAACCTGTACCGCGACCACCGCAAGCTGCTGCTGGTGGACCAGGCCTGGGCGGTGGTCGGCGGCACCGGGGTCACCGACCAGTTCTGGACACCGGGCGAGCCGGTCAGCGAATGGCACGAGGTGATGGTGCAGATGCAGGGGCCGCTGGTGGCCGACTGGCAGATGCTGTTCGATCGCCAGTGGCGTTCCAACCTGCGCCGCACCGCGTGGCGCCCACCCACCCATTTCGGCCTGGCGCACCTGCCGCGGGTGCCGGTTGCAGGCCCGGGCCTGGGCCGGGTGGCCTATGCCGACGCCCGCCAGCACCGCGACATCCTGCAGTCGCTGGTGCGCGCGCTGATCAGCGGCAAGCGTCGTATCTGGCTGGCCACGCCGTATTTTCTGCCCACCTGGAAGGTGCGCCGGGCTTTGCGCCGCGCGGCCGCGCTGGGCATCGATGTGCGCCTGCTGCTGACCGGCCCGCGTACCGACCATCCTTCGGTACGCTATGCCGGTCATCGCTATTACCCGCGCCTGCTGCGGGCAGGGGTGAAGATATTCGAATACCAGCCATGCTTCCTGCACCTGAAGATGGTGCTGGTGGACGACTGGGTGAGCATTGGCTCATGCAATTTCGACCACTGGAACCTGCGTTTCAACCTTGAGGCCAACGTCGAGGCCATCGACCCGCAACTGACCGCCGACGTGGTGGCGAGCTTCGAGCGCGACTTTGCCCTGAGCCGCCAGGTCGACCTGGACGACTGGCAGGCGCGGCCGCTGTGGCGGCGTGTGAAACAGCGTATCTGGGGCTGGCTGGACCGGGTGGTGGTCAACCTGCTGGACCGGCGCGACTGAGGTTCTTTCGATTTTCCCCCGCATCAGAAGGAGTTGACGAAATGGCAGCGAAAAAGATTCTCATGCTGGTCGGCGATTACGTCGAAGACTATGAAGTGATGGTGCCGTTCCAGGCGCTGCAGATGGTTGGCCACACGGTGCATGCGGTGTGCCCGGGCAAGTCGGCCGGGCAGTCGGTACGTACCGCCATCCATGACTTCGAGGGCGACCAGACCTACAGCGAGAAGCCGGGGCACAACTTTGGCCTGAACTTCGATTTCGCCCAGGTGCGTGCCGAAGACTACGACGCGCTGGTGATCCCGGGCGGGCGTGCGCCGGAGTACCTGCGCCTGAATGAAGAGGTGCTGCAACTGGTGCGCGCCATCGACCAGGCGGGCAAGCCGATTGCGGCGGTGTGCCATGGGGCGCAACTGCTGGCGGCGGCCGGGGTGCTGGAGGGGCGCGAGTGCAGTGCGTACCCGGCGTGTGCGCCGGAGGTGCGCCTGGCAGGTGGGCGTTACGTCGAGATCGAGGTGACGGCGGCGCATGTGCAGGGCAACCTGGCCAGTGCGCCGGCCTGGCCTGCGCACCCGGCGTGGCTCGCGGGGTTCCTGGGGTTGCTGGGTACGCGCATTACCCTCTGAAAGCCTTCGCTGGCGTGCCGGCGAAGAGGCCGGTACAGGCAACAAAAAAGCGGCAAGGGATCACTCCCTTGCCGCTTTCAGCTTTCAGCTTTCAGCTTGTAGCGCTGGCGCTTACTTCACTTCCACTGCCAGGCTTTGCGCGATCTTGCTCTGCCACAGCGCAGGCCCGGTGATGTGCACCGACTCGCCCTTGCTGTCGACCGCAACGGTCACCGGCATGTCTTTCACGTCGAACTCGTAGATCGCTTCCATCCCCAGTTCGGCAAATGCCAGCACCTTGGATTTCTTGATCGCCTGAGCCACCAGGTAGGCAGCGCCACCCACGGCCATCAGGTACACGGCCTTGTTGTCCTTGATCGCGTCGATGGCGGTCGGGCCGCGCTCGGACTTGCCGATCATGCCCAGCAGGCCGGTCTGCTCCAGGATCTGACGGGTGAACTTGTCCATCCGCGTTGCGGTGGTCGGGCCTGCCGGGCCAACCACTTCTTCGCGCACCGGATCAACCGGGCCGACGTAGTAGATGAAGCGGCCCTTGAGGTCCACCGGCAGCTCTTCGCCACGGTTGAGCATCTCGACCATGCGCTTGTGCGCGGCGTCGCGGCCGGTCAGCATCTTGCCGTTGAGCAGGATGGTCTCGCCCGGCTTCCAGCTCTGCACGTCTTCCGGGGTCAGGGTGTCGAGGTTGACGCGACGGGCCGACGGGCCTGCTTCCCAGACGATTTCCGGATAGGCGTCCAGCGACGGTGCTTCCAGCTCCGCAGGGCCGGAACCATCGAGCACGAAGTGCGCGTGACGGGTGGCTGCGCAGTTGGGGATCATGCACACCGGCAACGAGGCCGCGTGGGTCGGGTAGTCCATGATCTTGACGTCGAGCACGGTGGTCAGGCCGCCCAGGCCCTGGGCGCCGATGCCCAGCTGGTTGACCTTCTCGAACAGTTCCAGGCGGATCTCTTCGATGCGGTTCTGCGGGCCACGGGCCTTGAGCTCGTGGATGTCGATGGACTCCATCAACACTTCCTTGGCCATCACCGCGGCCTTCTCGGCAGTACCGCCGATACCGATGCCGAGCATGCCCGGCGGGCACCAGCCGGCGCCCATGGTCGGAACGGTCTTGAGCACCCAGTCGACGATCGAGTCGGACGGGTTGAGCATGGCCATCTTCGACTTGTTTTCCGAACCGCCGCCCTTGGCCGCGACATCCACCTCGACCTTGTCGCCAGGGACGATCGAGTAGTGGATCACGGCCGGGGTGTTGTCCTTGGTGTTCTTGCGGGCACCTGCCGGGTCGGCCAGGATCGAGGCGCGCAGCACGTTCTCGGGCAGGTTGTAGGCGCGACGCACGCCTTCGTTGATCATGTCGTCCAGGCTCATGGTCGCGCCATCCCAGCGCACGTCCATGCCGACGCGCACGAACACGGTGACGATACCGGTGTCCTGGCAGATCGGCCGGTGGCCGGTGGCGCACATGCGCGAGTTGATCAGGATCTGCGCGATGGAGTCGCGCGCAGCCGGCGACTCTTCACGCAGGTAGGCCTCGTGCATGGCCTGGATGAAATCGACGGGGTGGTAGTACGAAATGAACTGCAGGGCGTCGGCAACGCTCTGAATCAGGTCGTCTTGCTTGATCACGGTCATGCAGCGCGCTCCTCTTAAAGACGGGAACATTCATTAAGGTATCGCGACGTTCACGGGCCGAGGCGTCGCAATGACCTTTCAAGGCGCGCCGACACGCAGTGGCCGACGCAAAAAGGCGCGGCAGTATAGCGCGCATCGCCTGCCGGTACACGCGCCAGTGCGGCCAACCATGGTCGCCTGCTGCCAGGCACTGTTTTTGCGTGGCAATTATTTCGAACACGTCCTACAGTACCGACTGCCCCCCGTCACAACCGCTGCCGCTCGGCTGCCTGGTGAGTCACCCGTGACCGAAACCGCTCTGCAAAAGCTTCTTCTCAAGCGTTTCCTGCTGGCTGCCGGCAGTTACCTGCTGGTGCTGCTGCTGGCCTGGGTCGCCGTGCTGGGCGGGCATGTGCAGGCGCCGGTGCCGGTCATCGGCGCGAGCAGTGTGCTGCTGGTGCTCAACCTGGCGTGGCTGGGCTGGGTGTTTGCCAGTGGCGTCAACCTGCGCTGGCGCGACCCCAGCCTCACGGAGTTCCAGGTGCTGCTGGCAGCGGCCTGGCAAACCTGGCTGCTGGCCAACCTGGACCAGGCCCGTGGCACCTTCCTGGTGCTGTACCCGTTGATCCTGATGTTCGGCCTGTTCCACCTCAACGGCCGTTCGTTCACCCGCTGCGCGCTGGTGGTGTTGTGCAGCTTTCTCGGCCTGAACCTGTGGGAGTGGGGCAACGGGCGCCTGTCGGACCCGGCGCTGGCGGCGTTGCAGGTATGCACGCTGTTCGTGGTGCTGTGCTGGTTGTGCCTGTATGCCCGCTACGTGCAGGCCTCGCGCCAGCGCATGCGCCAGCGCCGCATCGCCCTGCAGGCGCACCAGGACACCCTGCGCGGCATGATGGGGCAACTGGAGGAACTGGTGGCCACCGACGAGCTGACCGGCCTGTTCAACCGCCGGCATTTTCTGCGCCTGGCCAGCGATGCCCTGGCCAGCATGCCCATGGGGAGCCGGCATGGCCTGGCGCTGATCGACCTGGACCATTTCAAGCGCATCAACGACGCCCACGGGCATGCGGTCGGCGACCGGGTACTGCAGGCCTTTGCCCAGGTTGCCAGCGAGCACCTGTGCGACGCCGCGGTGCTGGCCCGCTATGGCGGCGAGGAGTTCGTGCTGCTGTTGCCCGATTGCACGGCCCAGGCCCTGGAACATTGCTGCGAGCGTCTGCGTCAGGCCTTTGGTGCGTTGCCCTCTGCGGCGATGCAGGGGCAGGTGGGGCCCTTGAGCCTGTCGGTCGGCATGACCCTGCTGACAGCCGAGGATGACCTGGACAATGCATTGCACCGTGCCGACCAGGCGCTGTACCGCGCCAAGCGCAGTGGCCGAAATCGCTGTGTGCCGGCCTGGGAGGTGGTGGATGCCTGAGTTGTGCGTAGGTGAGCGCAGCTGGCAGGTGGCCGAGGGCAGCAACCTGCTGGATGCGCTGAACGAGGCTGGCGTGGGCGTGCCCTACAGCTGCCGGGCGGGGAGCTGCCATGCTTGCCTGGTGCGCTGTCTGGCGGGTGTGCCGGGCGATGCCAGGCCCGATGCGCTGAGCGAAGGCAAGCGCCTGGAGGGCTGGCGGCTGGCCTGCCAGTGCCGGGTCGAGAGTGACCTGCAGGTAGCGGTGTTCGACCCGGTGCGCGATGGGGCGCCGGCGCGGGTCGTCGCGCTGGACTGGCTGGGTGCGCAGGTGCTGCGCTTGCGCCTGCAACCGGACAGGCCGTTGCGGTATCAGGCGGGGCAGCATCTGGTGCTGTGGAGCGCGCAGGGTGTTGCGCGACCGTATTCGCTGGCCAGCGTGCCGGGCGAGGATGAATGGCTTGAATTTCACCTGGATTGCCGGCATGCCGGGGCGTTCTGCAGCGCGGCGCGGGGGTTGCAGGTGGGCGACCTGGTGCGCCTGGGGGAGTTGCGCGGTGGCGCGCTGCATTACGATCCGGACTGGCAGGCCCGGCCGTTGTGGCTGCTGGCGGCGGGTTCCGGGCTGGCGCCACTGTGGGGGATTGTGCGCGAGGCGCTGCGTCAGGAGCATCAGGGGGCGATCAGGGTGGTGCATGTGGCGAGCGAGGCGGGTGGGCATTACCTGCAGCGGGAGCTGGATGACCTGGCGCGGCGGTACCCGCAGGTGGAGGTGCAGTTGCTGATACCGGAGGAGTTGGGGCCGATGCGTCTGGCATCGCGTCAGACGATTGCGCTGGCTTGTGGCTCTGCGTCGAGTGTGGAGCGGTTTGCGCGTGGGTTGTTTCTGGCGGGGTTGCCGCGTAATCAGCTGTTTGCGGATGTATTCGTGGGGCATGCCTGAGCTCCTGTTCCCATAAGGAGGTACTGCAGGCTCCTGCGGCGTTTGCGCTGGCCTTGGCTCTGGCTCTGGCTCTGGCTCTTGATCTTGATCTTGATCTGCTTTTGATTTTGATCTTCCGTCCCCCAGAAGGCCGAGTGGAGGTGTCGTGCAGGGGGCGGGGCGAAGCCCCTTCGGCGTTAGCCGAAGCGAGCGACTGTTAGAGTTGCTTGCAACTCGGGTCGCGTGCCCCCGGAGCGGCGCCGGAGGGAGGGGACCCGTAGCGAAGCGTAGGGCCTGATGATGGACGGAGCGGTTTTGCTTACTTTTTCCAAGAAAAAAGTAAGCCGCTGTAAGAGCGGAAGGGGCCCTCGGCGTCTGTATTCATGTTGGATATGCTCGCTGTCATTGGAACCACTGATCCAGAGTTGAGAGATTATCCAGCCTGGATGGCGACTCCACTCGGCCTTCTGAAGGGCCGGCAGATCAAAGCCAGCTCAAGATCACCGGCACTGGCGTATCGCACCCATAAAAAAGCCCCGCCATCAAGGCGGGGCTCTAGTGACAACCGGTCAGCTTCAGACCAACGGATCACCGACATGCAGAATCTTCATGCCATTGGTGCCACCGATGGTGTGGTAGCTGTCACCCTTGGTCAGGATGACCCAGTCACCTTGCTCGACCACGCCACGCTTGATCAGCTCGTCCACCGCCGCCTGGCTGACTTGCTCCGGCGCCAGCGCCGCAGGGTCGAACGGTACGGTGTACACGCCACGGAACATCGCAACCCGCGCCTGGGTCTCGCGGTGCGGCGAGAAGGCGAAGATCGGGATCGACGAACGAATACGCGACATGATCAGCGGGGTGTAGCCACTCTCGGTCAAGGCAATGATCGCCTTCACACCCGGGAAGTGGTTGGCGGTGTACATGGCTGCCAGCGCGATGCTCTCGTCGCAACGGCTGAACTGCGTGCCCATGCGGTGGCTGGAGGTCTTGCTGGTAGGGTGCTTCTCGGCGCCCAGGCAGATCCGCGCCATGGCCTGTACCGCCTCGAGCGGGTAGGCACCGGCAGCACTCTCGGCCGACAGCATCACCGCGTCGGTGTAGTCGAGCACGGCGTTGGCCACGTCGGACACTTCGGCACGGGTCGGCATCGGGTTCTGGATCATCGACTCCATCATCTGGGTCGCGGTGATCACCGCCTTGTTATGGCGGCGTGCATGCAGAATGATCTTCTTCTGGATGCCCACCAGCTCGGCGTCGCCGATTTCCACACCCAGGTCACCACGGGCCACCATCACTGCATCACTGGCGCGAATCAGGCCGTCGAGGGTCTCGTCGTCGGCCACGGCTTCGGCACGTTCGATCTTGGCCACCAGCCAGGCCGTACCACCAGACTCGTCACGCAGGCGACGGGCGTATTCCATGTCGCTGGCATCACGCGGGAACGACACGGCCAGGTAGTCCAGGTCCATCTCGGCCGCCAGCTTGATATCGGCCTTGTCTTTCTCGGTCAGGGCCGGGGCGGTCAGGCCGCCGCCGCGACGGTTGATGCCCTTGTGGTCCGACAGCGGGCCGCCGATCAGCACCACGCAGTGCAGGGCGTCGGCGCTGGCGGTTTCGACGCGCATGACCACGCGGCCGTCGTCGAGCAGCAGTTCGTCACCCACGCCGCAGTCCTTTACCAGGTCCGGGTAGTCGATGCCGACGATATCCTGGGTGCCTTCGGTGAGCGGGTGAGCCGTGGAGAAGGTGAAGCGGTCGCCGACCTTGAGTTCGATTCGCTTGTTGGCAAACTTGGCAATGCGGATCTTCGGCCCTTGCAGGTCGCCCAGCAGCGCGACGTGGCGGCCATGCTTGGCAGCGATGTCACGGATCATGCGGGCGCGAGCCTTGTGCTCGTCCGGGGTGCCGTGCGAGAAGTTCAAGCGAGCGACGTCCAGACCCGCAAGGATCAGTTGCTCGATAACTTCCGGCGAGTTGCTGGCGGGGCCAAGGGTGGCGACAATTTTGGTGCGGCGGATGGTCATGCACAGACTCCTGTAGTGAAGCGCAGCGAAAGGCTACTCCGGAAAATCGCTGTAGTCATTGTTCCTTTGCACTACCTTGGTGGGAGGAGGAGGGGCGGTTGAACGAGTGGCAAGCGGCAAGCGCAATGCAGTCCGCTTGCCGCTGTTCCTCCTATAGCTTTCAAGGAAAGCGCCGATACACTGCTCAGTAGAGGAGACCCCCCATGCGAGCCTTGATCGTTTTAGCCCTGGCGACCAGTGTCGTCGGTTGCACCCGCTGGTCGATGGACCATCACCTGAACAATGCCTACCGCGCCTATGATCGCGGCAACTGCGAGCAGGTCATGCTCGAGCTGTCGCAGGTCGACCGCACCAGCCGTGCGCGCCCGTTCATCCACCCCGAGGCGTCGATGCTGCGCGGTCAGTGCCTGGAGCGCCAGAAGCTCTATGTGGATGCGGCGCAGACCTACCAGTACATCATCACCCAGTACCCGCGCAACGAGTACGCCTACCGTGCCCGCGCCCGCTTGCAGACCCTCGAGCAACTTGGCCACTATCGCCCCAATGGCGAGCCGGCCATCGCCCGTCCGGCCAGCAGCACCCCCTGGCGTTGATGGCCGCGCAACGACGTCGATACTGACGTTAATACTAAAGTGCGCGGGTCCGAATGTGACGGGGCAGTCAGGTTGCGCTAGGCTTGTGAGGTACATGCGGTACACCAGAACGATCCAGCGCGACCCTGCTCAAGGGTCTTCGACAGCGACTCCTATCATGTTTACCGAACGTCGAATCGAGCGTCACCTGCTCCCGTATTACCTCAAGGTCTTCAACCGGTTTACCGGGTTGCCCATCGGTTATCTGGGCAATGTGTCCGAAGACGGCCTGATGCTGATCAGCGACCTGCCACTGCTGGTGGGCCCCGATTTCGAACTGCAGCTCAAGGTGCCCGGGCGCGCCGGTGCGCTGCACGTGATCAACCTCACCGCCAGCTGCCTGTGGTGCCACGAAGACGAGAACCCGGGGCACTACGATTCTGGCTTCATGCTGCTGCAGGCTCCTCGCGAATACGACGAGCTGGTGTCGTCGCTGCGCAACTATTTCAGCTTCCACCCGTTGAGTGCGTCGGCCTGAGGTAGACTCCCGGCAGATTTTCTGTTCAGGACGACGCCGTGAGCTCCAGCATTTTCTGGCACGACTATGAAACCACCGGTATCAACCCGCGCAGCGACCGGCCCCTGCAGGTGGCAGGGGTGCGCACCGATCTGGACCTCAACGAGATCGAGCCGCCGGTCAACCTCTTCTGCCAACCCGCCGACGATATTCTGCCGCACCCTGCGGCGTGCCTGATAACCGGCATTACCCCGGCGCAGCTGGCCACCCAGGGCCTGTGCGAAGCCGAGTTCATGACCCGGGTGCACGCCGAGCTGGCGCGCCCGGGTACTTGCGGGGCCGGCTACAACTCGCTGCGTTTCGACGACGAAGTGACGCGTTACAGCCTGTATCGCAACTTTTTCGACCCCTATGCCCGCGAGTGGCAGGGCGGCAACAGCCGCTGGGACCTTATCGATGTGGTGCGCACTGCCTACGCCCTGCGCCCCGATGGCATCCAGTGGCCGCAGCGCGACGGCCAGGTGAGCCTGAAGCTGGAGTTGCTGACGGCGGCCAATGGCATCGATCACGGGCAGGCGCACGAGGCGCTTGCGGATGTGCGTGCCACGTTGGCAATGGCGCGCTTGATCCGCGAGAAGCAACCCAGGCTGTATGCATGGTTGTTCCAGTTGCGCAGCAAGCAGAAAGTCCTCGATCAAGTGCGTTTGTTGCAACCGCTTGTGCATATTTCCGGACGCTTTTCTGCGGCACGTAATTATCTTGGCGTGGTGCTGCCCCTGGCCTGGCATCCACGCAATCGCAATGCGCTGATTGTGTGCGACTTGCATCAGGATATCGCCCCATTGCTGACGGAAGATGCCGAAGTGTTGCGTCAGCGTCTGTACACCCGACGCGAGGAAATGTCCGAGGGACAATTGCCGGTACCGTTGAAATTAATTCAGATCAATCGCTGCCCGGTGGTCGCGCCCTTGAGTGTATTGCGCGGTGAAGATCAGCAACGCCTTGGCCTGGATATGACGTTGTATCAACAGCGTGCCGAGCAGTTGAGTGCCGCCCAGGCCGTGTGGCAGAACAAGTTGAGCGCTATTTATGACAGTCAGGAATTCGCCCCGAGCGAAGACCCCGAGCAACAGCTGTATGACGGATTTATCGGTGATCGCGACCGACGCCTGTGTGAACAAGTAAGAACCGTGGAGCCCGAGCAATTAGCCACGGGTCAGTGGATGTTCGACGATGCACGATTGCCGGAGTTGCTGTTTCGCTACCGTGCGCGCAATTTTCCGCAGACCTTGGATGCACAGGAGCGCCAGCGTTGGCTCGGGTTCTGCCAGCAGCGCCTGAGCGACCCGGTAATGGGCGCTCCGAATACCCTTGAAGGCTTCGAGCAGGCATTGCAGAGCGCCTGGCTGGATGCCGATGCCACGCAGCGCGAGTTGCTGGCGCAATGGCGAGCCCATGCCATGAACTTGCGCGAACGGTTTGCCCTGCAGTAATTGCAGGCAATAAAAAACGCCAGCATGCTGGCGTTTTGGGCTGACCTGTAACCGGGTTACAGTGTCCAGCGATTAACCGAGCAGGGTCGCCCAGCCTTCTACTACGTCACCACCCCACTTGGCTTTCCACTCTTTGAGTGTCTTGTGGTTGCCACCTTTGGTTTCGATGACTTCGCCATTGTGCGGGTTCTTGTATTGCTTGACCTTGCGTGCACGCTTGGTGCCGGTGGTTTTAACCGGGCCGCGAGGGGCCTTGTTCAGTTTGGCCTCAGGGTCCAGCAGAGCAATAATGTCGCGCAGCGACTTGGAGTACTCGCCCATCAGCTCGCGCAGTTTGGCTTCAAACTCCAGCTCGGTTTTCAGCTTGTTGTCTTCGGACAGGTTCTTCAGGCGGGCTTGCAGTTCTTTGATGGCTTCTTCGGTAGCGCGGTATTCGTTGATCAGGGACATGAGGTATTCCTTGGAGGGAAGGGACGCAGGACAGCGGTGCAGCAATAATAGTCAGACACTTAATACAAGTAAACATTAAACCGCCGTCATTGCGGAATACCTTCATAATTGAAAGGGTATTGTGACGAGATACTCCCAATTATCCGCTTCAATTGTTAAATAACTTTAATGTGCCCTTGACGAGGTGCAAGCCCAGGCTGGCTGCGGTGTGAGGTTGTGATACACGGTATGCAATCACTACTGCAGTTTTTCCGGGCAGTCGTTAGAATACGCGCCTTTGCGAACTCTGGAGCCCCTCTCATGCGCACCTATCGGCTGGTGATCGCTTGCCCCGACCGTGTCGGCATCGTCGCCAAAGTCAGTAATTTTCTGGCGTCCCATAACGGCTGGATCACCGAAGCGAGCCATCATTCCGATGACCTGAGCGGCTGGTTCTTCATGCGTCACGAAATCCGTGCCGATACCCTGCCTTTCGGCATCGAGGCGCTGCGCGAAGCGTTCGCGCCGATTGCCGAAGAGTTTTCGATGGTGTGGCGCATTACCGACACCGACCAGAAGAAACGCGTGGTGCTGATGGCCAGCCGCGAGTCCCATTGCCTGGCCGACCTGCTGCACCGCTGGCACAGCAACGAGCTGGACTGCGATATCCCGTGCGTGATCTCCAACCACAACGACCTGCGTAGCATGGTCGAGTGGCACGGCATTCCGTTCTACCACGTACCGGTCGACCCGCAGAACAAGCAGCCGGCATTTGCCGAGGTGTCGCGTCTGGTCAAGGAGCATGCCGCCGACGTGGTGGTGCTGGCGCGCTACATGCAGATCCTGCCGCCACAGCTGTGCCAGGAATACGCCCAGCAGGTGATCAACATTCACCACAGCTTCCTGCCGTCGTTCGTGGGGGCCAAGCCGTATCACCAGGCGTCGATGCGTGGCGTGAAGCTGATCGGCGCCACCTGCCACTACGTGACCGAAGAGCTGGATGCCGGCCCGATCATCGAGCAGGACGTGGTGCGTGTGAGCCACAGCGACAGCATCGAGGACATGGTGCGTTTCGGTCGCGACGTCGAGAAGATGGTGCTGGCCCGCGGCCTGCGCTATCACCTGGAAGACCGCGTGCTGGTGCACGGCAACAAGACGGTGGTGTTCTAGGACCGCACCGGCCCCTCGCCAGCCTTGCTGGCGAAGGGCACAACGCGTGTCTACCGCCGTGCCAGGCGCAACCGCTCCAGCAGCGGCTTGCCCAGCAGGCAGACGAACACCGGGCCGCCCACCACCAGATAGAAGTAGTACGTCACCACCCGCCATATCAGAATCGCCGCTGCTGCGGTCGACTTGCCCACCATGGGCGTCAGCAGCGTCGCCGAGGTCAACTCCGCCGCGCCAGCCCCGCCGGGCAACAGGCTGAACTGGCCGGCACTCAGGGCGAGCATCTGCACCAGAAAGCTCGACACCCACTGCAGGTCTGCCCCCAGCCCGCGCAACACCAGATACAGCACGCTGTAGCGCAACGCCCAGTGCAGGCAGGTGAGCCCGAACACCAGTGCCAGTACCCGCTTGGGCAGGCGCCAGGTGGCGGCAAACGCGCGAAAGAAGTGCAGCACCTTGCGCGCCCAGCGTCGGCACGTGGCGTCACGCACCTTCAACCGCCGCAGCAGACGGCCCATCGCACGCATCAACCCGCGGCGCCAGCGCAGTATCGCCAGCCCCGCCAGCAGGGCGGCGAACATCATCAGCGCACTGGCCAGCAGCATGCCCTGCATGCTTGCGCTAAAGCGGTGGAACAGCATGTAGATGACAATCCCGAACATCGCGCACAGGAAGAACACCAGGTCATTGAGCTGGTCCATGGCGAACACCGCGCTGCTCTGGGCCGGGCGCACCCGGTGCCTGGCCAGCAGGGCCACCAGCGCCAGTGGCCCGCCGCTGCCGCCGGGGGTGGAGCAGATGGCGAACTCGGTGGCCATGATCACCCCCAGGCTGCGCACCCGCCCCAGCGCCGCCCCCTGGGTGCCGAGCAGCAGACGCAGGCGCAGGGCGTTGATGCACCAGCACAGCACGATCATGCCGAACAACCCCATCAGCAGCGCCAGCGGGAACCGCTGCAGGCGCGGCAGCAGGTCGCTGCCGCCCAGCAGCGTCGGTACCAGCAGCGCCAGCAGCAGGGCCAGCGTGAGCCAGCCCAGGCGAGTCATGCGCCGGGCCTGCTGGCCAGCCAGGCCATCTTGGTCATGGGGGTACGGCCCTGCTGCAGCAGTTGCTGCAGGGTGTCGAGCCAGTAGCGGCGCGAATAGGCATGGCGCATGTCCACCGGGTGCAGCCCGAGGCGGATCGTGGCCGCCTGGTGCAGGCGTGCCCGGCGCGCCTCGCTGAGCACTTTCGACAGCCCGCGGCGCCAGGCACTGCGGGCGCTCCACACCAGCCCCGGGGCGTCGATGCGGCTGAAGTCGGGCAGGCGGAACAAGTGCTGCGGGTCGCTGGTGTAGTGCAGCGGGGTTTCGCGCAGGGCCTGGCGAGTGCCTTCGCTCATCAGCCAGGCCGGGGCAACGAAGCCGGTCAGCGGCCAATCGCAGGCCTGGAACAGCTCGATCCCGGCATTCAGGCGATGCAGCGCCTGGGCCTGGCCCAGGGCGTAGAACTCACCCTCCCAGGTATAGATGCGGCGCATGAAGTACTCGCGCGGCGAACGTGGCGGCGGACCGTCGTCGGCATGGTAGTAGCCATGCAGGGCCAGTTCGTCGCCCCGGCTCAGTCGCCGCTCCAGCACCTGGCGAAAGGCCGGGGCCTGCTGCACAGGGTTGCGCCGGTGGAAGTCGGGTACCACCAGCAGGGTCATGGGGATGTCGCCCAGGGCGTCGACGGCTTCGACGAAGGGCTGGTAGTCGGGCCAGGTTTCCGGGGCCACGTCGTGCAGCACCAGCAGCACGCTGGGGTGCTGGTTGTGCAGGTCAGGCTGTTCAGGCATGGGCGCGCACCGGTTGCTCGTGATGGCCCAGCACGGCCCGATAGTGTTCGAGCAGGCCGCCGACCACTGTGTCCCAGGCGTAGTGCTGTTCGGCATGCCGGCGTGCCTGCTGCCCCAGTTGCGGTGCGCCGGCCTCGAACAGCTCGCGCACGGCGGCGGCCATCGCCTGGCCGTCGTTGGGCGTGCACAGCCGGCCGTAGCTCGGTTCGACGATTTCGGTAAAGGCCCCGGCCGCTACCGCCACCACCGGGATGCCGCTGGCCATGGCCTCGAGTATCACCAGCCCGAAGGTCTCCTGGTCGCCGGCGTGCAGCAGCGCATCGGCACTGGCCAGCAGGCGGGCGACCTGGGTGGCCGGGCAGAAGTGGTTGATGATGGTGACGTTGGCCGGCACGTTGCTGGGCATGTGCGAACCCACCAGCAGCAGGTGATAGTGCTTGCCCAGGCGTTTCATGCAGTCCAGCAGCACGGGCAGGTTCTTCTCCCGGGAGCCGCGCCCGGCGAACACCAGCAGGCGCGTGGTGTCGGCCAGCCCCAGTTCGGCGCGCAGGCCGGGGTCGCGATGATCGGGGTGGAAGGTCTGCAGGTCCACCCCGAGGCGCTGTACATGCACATTGCCGATGCCCAGCCCGCGCAGCTTGTCAGCCATCACCTGGCTGGGCGCCAGCACCCGGTCGAAGTTGCCGTACAGCTTGCTGACATAGGCTTCGACATTGGGCGTGAACCAGTGGCCCATGCGGTTGCCGACCAGCAGCGGCAGGTCGGAATGATAGAACCCGATCACCGGCACATCGAGCTGGCGCCGTGCATCGAGCGCGGCCCAGGCGGTGAGGTAGGGGTCGCCCACTTCGATCAGGTCCGGTTGCAGGTCATGCAGCACGTTGCGCCAGGGCGCCAGACGCAGCGGGAAGCGGTAGCCGTTGCCGAAGGGCAGGGCGGGGGCAGGCACCTGATAGATGCCATTGGCATGGCTGGCGCTGGCGCCGGGGATCAGCAGGCTGTGGCGAACGCCGGGGTTCAGGCCCAGGCGGCGGTGTTTGGCATCAAGATAGGTACGCACACCGCCACTGGCGGGGGCGTAGAACATGGTGATGTCAGCGATGTGCACGATCAGCATCCCTCCGAGACCGTCTTCAGGTTGTCATCGCGCATGGATATGCGGTGGATGACGCGCCCTAGGGTGGACCTCAGTGAAGGATAGTTTGTTCGATCATGTTGCGCGCCCCGCGCGCCACCCCCCCGGCGCGCGCGGTCAGATGCGGAAGGTACCGACCAGGTGCTTGAGGCGGCCGGCCTGCTGTTCCAGGTCGGAACAGGCACGCAGGGTGGCCTGCAGGTTCTCCACGCCTTCCTGGTTGAGCATGTTGATTTCGTTGATGTCCATGTTGATCGACTCGACCACCGAGGTCTGCTCTTCGGTGGCGGTGGCCACCGACTGGTTCATGCCGTCGATCTCGCCGATACGCAGGGTCACGCTGCCCAGGCGTTCGCCGGCCTGGTTGGCGATCGAGACGCTGTCCTGGCTGTGGCGCTGGCTCTGGCTCATGGTGTCGACCGACTCGCGGGCGCCGACCTGCAGCTCTTCGATCATGCTCTGCACCTGTTGTGCCGACTCCTGGGTACGGTGGGCCAGGTTGCGCACTTCATCGGCCACCACGGCAAACCCGCGCCCGGCTTCACCGGCACGGGCCGCCTCGATGGCCGCGTTGAGGGCCAGCAGGTTGGTCTGTTGCGAGATGCTGGTGATCACTTCGAGAATCTGACCGATGTTCACGGTCTTGCTGTTGAGCGTCTCGATGTGCGAGCTGGAAGTGGAGATGAGGTCCGACAGACGGTTCATCGCCTGGATGCTGCGGTCTACCACCTGCTGGCCCTCTTCGGCCAGGTGGCGTGCAGAGCTGGCCTGCTGCGAGGCTTGCGCGGCGTTATGGGCGATTTCCTGGGCAGCGGCGCCCAGCTCGTTGATCGCGGCGGCCACGCTGTTGGTGCGGTTGGCCTGCTCGTCGGAGTTGACCATCGAGGAGTTGGAGGCGCTGACCACGCGCAGTGCCACTTCGTTGACCTGCTGGGTGGCCGAGGACACTTCGCGGATCGAGCTGTGGATACGCTCGACGAAGTGGTTGAAGGCGCGGCCCAGGGTGCCGAATTCGTCGTTGCTGTGGATGCTCAGACGCTTGGTCAGGTCGCCTTCGCCCTGGGCGATGTCTTCCATGGCGCGGGTCATGATGTGCAGCGGTTGCAGCAGCACGCGGATGAGCATGCCGAGCAGGGCGATGATGATGGCCACCGCAATCACGGTGACGATCACCGCCGAGGTGCGGAACTTGCTCAGCATCGCGTAGGCTTTTTCTTTATCGATCGAGAGACCGATGTGCCAGTTGGCCGATGGCAGGCCTTTGACCGGTGCGAAACTGAGGATACGGGTCTGGCCGTTGTTCTCGACCTCGGTCAGTTCCTTGGTCAGGCGCGGGGTGTTGTTCGGGTACAGGTCCGACAGCGACTTCATCACCAGGTCCTTGTCCGGGTGCACCAGGATCTTGCCTTGGTCGTTCACCAGGAACGCGTAGCCCATGCCGCCGAAATTCAGGGAGTTGATGATCTTGACCAGGGCGTCCAGCTCCATGTCGCCACCGACCACGCCCAGTTCGCGCGACACTGTGGCGTTCATGCCGATCACCATCTTGCCGGTACTGATGTCCAGGTAGGGTTCGGTCAGGGTCGGGCCGTTGGCCGCCATGCTGTCCTTGTACCAGTCGCGGATGCGCGGATCGTAGCCGTCAGGCATCTGGATCACCGGGCGCACGGTGAAGCCGCCGTCGGTCTTGCCCATGTACACCGTGATGAAGCTCGACGCCAGCACCTTCTGGTCCAGCAGCGAATCGAGGTTGCCGGGAGCTGCCGCGATGTTCTGTGCCAGGTTCTCTACCAGCAGCAGGCGTCCTTCGAAGAGGTTTTTGATGTTGGTCGAGGCGGCATCGCCCATTTCGCCGACATAGTTTTCCAGATCTTCGTGAATCGCATTACGCTGCAGGTAATCGTTGTAGAGAGTAAAGAGGGTGAAGGCCACAAGGACGATCAGGGAAGCAGCCAGCAAGATCTTATGGCTGAAACGGAAGCTTTTATTCATGGCGTATTGGGTCCGCTAAGGTCTTTATATCCGGGTCATTCGCACAAAGGCATCTTGAAAGCAGTGCAGTTCCCATGTCCTTGTCGGGCTTTTCCTGACTTTCTGGGTGAAACATCAACACTTGGTATCGGCCGAGTACTACTAAAGCTTGAACAGAGGGTGAAAAAACATGCCTGACTCTTCGCAGTTCATTCTCGGTGCGGACCTGGCGGGGCAGCCGGTGTGCCAGGCCATGCGTCTGGCCAACCGTCACGGACTGGTTGCCGGGGCCACCGGCACCGGCAAGACCGTGACCTTGCAGCACCTGGCCGAGGCCTTCAGCGATGCCGGCGTGGCGGTGTTCGCTGCCGACGTCAAAGGCGACCTGTGCGGCCTGGGTGCGGTGGGCAACCCGCAGGGCAAGGTGGCCGAGCGGATTGCCGGCATGCCCTGGCTCGAGCATCGGCCGCAGGCGTATCCGGTGACCCTGTGGGATGTGCACGGCAAGTCCGGGCACCCGTTGCGCACGACCTTGAGCGAAATGGGCCCGTTGCTGCTGGGCAACCTGCTCGAACTCAACGACAGCCAGCAGGCGGCGCTGTATGCGGCGTTCAAGGTGGCCGATCGCGAGGGCCTGTTGCTGCTGGACATCAAGGACCTCAAGGCGCTGCTCGGCCACCTCAAGGACAACCCGCAGGTGCTCGGCGAAGACAGTGCGCTGATGACCAGCGGTTCCAGCCAGGCCCTGTTGCGGCGCCTGGCGACCCTGGAGCAGCAAGGGGCCGAGGCTCTGTTCGGTGAGCCGGCGTTGCAGTTGCCAGACCTGCTGCAGCCTGCTGCCGACGGGCGCGGGCGCATCCACCTGCTCGATGCCAGCCGCCTGGTGCACGAGGCGCCGAAGGTGTACGCGACCTTCCTGCTGTGGTTGCTGGCGGAGCTGTTCGAGCAGTTGCCCGAGCGTGGCGATGCGGACAAGCCTCTGCTGGCGCTGTTTTTCGATGAGGCGCACCTGTTGTTCAGCGGCACGCCCAAGGCCTTACAGGATCGTCTGGAACAGGTGGTGCGGTTGATTCGTTCCAAGGGGGTGGGGGTGTATTTCGTGACTCAGTCGCCGGGCGACCTGCCGGACGATGTGCTCGCCCAGCTCGGCCTGCGTATCCAGCATGGCTTGCGTGCGTTCACGGCCAAGGAGCAGAAGTCGCTGCGGGCGGTGGCCGATGGGTTTCGGCCGAACCCGGCGTTCGACACCCTGGCGGTGCTGACCGAGCTTGGCATTGGCGAGGCGTTGGTGGGCACCCTGCAGGACAAGGGCACGCCGGGCATGGTCGAGCGGGTACTGATCGCGCCGCCGCAATCGCGCATCGGGCCGTTGAGCGAGGCCGAGCGGGCGGCGCTGATTGCGGCGTCGCCGTTGCAGGGGCGCTATGACAAGCCGATCGATCGGGAGTCGGCGTACGAGATATTGATGGCGCGCAAGGGGCAGGTGCCATCGGCGCAGCAGGCGCCGGCCGAGGAAAGCCTGGCCGACAAGGCCGGGGAGTTCTTGCAGAGCGCGGCGGGGCAGGCGATCAAGTCGGCGGTGCGCCAGGCGGCCAATCAGTTCGGACGGCAACTGGTGCGGGGCTTGATGGGCTCACTGCTGGGGGGCAGCAAGCGCCGCTGACAAGGCGTCGAGGCAGTGGAGTTGCCGGTTCGCCGGCAGGTTCTCAAGCGGGCCCGAAGGCACCGAGCCGGTACCCTGCGCAGGCTCGGCAGGTTGTGCCAAGGGGCCGCAGCAGTGCTCGCAGCTTCGTGTATAGGCCGTGTCGGGTGTGAGCAGTTGGCCTGCGCACAGCAGCACGCCCTGATCGCCGGGCAGCAGCGTGGCGCTGTGGGAGAAACGCGGTTCGTTCAGCTCGCTGCCCAGCACCCATGCATCCTTGCGTGGGTCGTACAGCTCGGTGCTGGGGCGGTAGGGCAGTCTGGTATGGCCGGCCAGCAGCAGCCGACCATCGGGCAGCAGCGTGGCGGTGTGCCCCTGGTGTCCACGCTGCATGGGCGGACCACTTCGCCAGGTATCGGCTAGCGGATCGTACAGAAACGATTCCAGTGCACTTTCACCAAACGGAATGCAGGTGCCGCCCGCCACCATCACCTGGCCATTGTTCAGCAGCGTGGCCGTATGCTGCATGCGGGGGGCAGGCAGTGGCGTGGTCGGCTCGAACCGCCCGGTCTGCGGGTCGAAGAGTTCGCAGTGGGCCAGTGCCTGGTCGGGGGCATAGCCGCCGATAATCAGCACCTTGCCGGAGTCGAGCAACGTGGCGCTGTGGGTCATGCGTGCCTGACTGCGCTCACCGAGCTGATGCCACTCGTCGCTGGCGACGTCGTACAGCTCGACGATGTCGAGCACTTTACCGGTGTCGCCCTTGAGGTGGTTGCCGCCGATGACAAGCACCTTGTTCGTGCCGCCCCACAGTGACGTAGCGGTGTGGCTGAAGCGGGCAACCTGGAGGCTGCACAGCGTTGTCCAGCATGAGCGGATGGTGTCGAAACGCTCGACGTGGTCGCTGGCTTCTCCGGTTTGCGAGCCGCCCACCAGCAGAAAGGACCCGTCGTCCAGAATGACCGTGAGTTGCGAGAATGCCGCCTTCTGCTTGGGGGGTTGTTGCTTCCATTCGCGCTGGTCAAGGCTGAAGCGCTCCACGCTGTCGGTGGCAAGCCCGCCATTGGTGATGCCGCCGGCAACCAGCACATCGCCATTGGGCAAACGCATGGCGCTGTGCAGGGCCCGGGCGATGTGCATGGCGCCAGCGCAAGCGTGGATAGGGTCGTCCTTCGACATGTGCATTCTCCTTGTCGGCGTGAAAAGGAGGGTGCGCTGCAGGTGGCCCATCGTCTACTGGCATAAATGACAGTGCGTTTGCGCAGGGCCATGAAAAAAGGGCCAGCCAACTGAATGGCTGACCCTTCTGCGGTACTGCGTTATTTCAACCGATGGCTTTGGACGCCAACCAGAACAACCCCGCCGACAAGGCGATGGTCGCTGGCAGGGTCAGCACCCAGGCCAGCAGAATGGTGCGCACGGTGCCGCCTTGCAGGCCGCTCTTGTTCGCCACCATGGTCCCGGCCACACCCGACGACAGCACGTGGGTGGTCGACACCGGCAGGCTGAAGATGTTGGCCGCGCCAATCGCGCAGGCTGCGGTGATCTGCGCCGACATGCCCTGGGCATAGGTCATGCCCTGCTTGCCGATCTTTTCGCCAATGGTCAGTACCACACGCTTCCAGCCCACCATGGTCCCCAGGCCCAGGGCCAGGGCCACCGCCAGGATCACCCAGAACGGCGCGTACTCGGTGGTCGCGGTCAGGTCACGACGCAGTTTGTCCAGGTCGGCCTTTTCACGTGCTTCCAGGCCTGGCAACTTGCTGACCTTTTTCGCCGTGTCATCCAGGCACAGCAGGTAACGCCGCACTTCCACGCGCTTCTCGGCAGTCAGCGAATGGTAGTCCGCCACGCCGTTGAGCGACTGCTGCAGCGCGGTGATGGTCGGCTCGGTCTGTTGCGGATTGCAGCTGAACTGCTCCGGCAGGTCACCGGCCTTGGCCTTGCCCAGTGCCAGGAATTCGCCCAGGGTTTCGCTGTTGCGCTGGTAGAACTGGCTCAGGTGCAGGGTCGCGTCACGGGTACGTTCGATCTGGTAGGTAGTGCTGTTCAGGTCCAGCACGAACTGCGCCGGTACGATGCCGATCAGCACCAGCATGATCAGGCCGATACCTTTCTGACCATCGTTGGAACCGTGCACGAAGCTGACGGCCATGGCCGAAATGACCAGTACCAGGCGGTTCCAGAACGGCGGGTGCTTCTTGTCGTCGAGCTTGCGGCGCTGTTCAGGCGTCTTGTGCATCTTCGACAGCGGGCGCCACCACTTCAGGCCGATCAGCACCAGCGCGGCCACGGCAAAGCCGGCCATGGGCGAGAGCACCAGCGACATGCCGATGTCGATTGCCTTCTGCCAGTTGACCCCGTCACCCAGTGGAATGTCGTTGAGCAGCGCGTTGGCCAGGCCCACGCCCAGGATCGAGCCGATCAGGGTGTGCGAGCTGGACGCCGGGATGCCGAAGTACCAGGTACCCAGGTTCCACGCGATGGCCGCGGCCAGCAGCGAGAAGACCATGGCCAGGCCATGCCCGGTGTTCACATTGATCAGCAGCTCCACCGGCAGCAGGTGCACGATGGCATACGCCACCCCGACTCCGCCCAGCAGGACGCCAAGGAAATTGAACACGCCGGAAAAGAACACGGCCAGGTGCGGCGGCATGGCTTTGGTATAGATGACAGTCGCTACCGCATTGGCGGTGTCATGAAAGCCATTGATGAACTCGAAGGCGAGCACGAAGGTCAAGGCGAGCAACAGGCTCACCAGTACCCAGGCATCAAGTCCGCTGAATAAATCGATCATGAAGGAATTCTGACCCGGTCATAAGGGGGCGCGATTATGCCAGAAATCCTGGGTAATCGATGCACTAGGTGCTGACCGGTCGGGGCGCTTTTGCGGGGGGGCAGGGCACTGCAGGAGGGGAGGGTAATCAAGAAAGATCGGCAAAAATCAGAAAAAATAACGCGAACGGTCAAGAAAAAACCGATGTTTTCCACGGCTGAATAATTCAAACGACCGTATTAAATTTGTGAGATTACGTAACGGTTTCATCTTCGACGCCGCAAGGGTCGCCCAAGGCACCGTCTTCGTGCCGGTGCCGTGCCCAGGGGCGGGCGCTTTGTCCGAGGGTCAGGGCTCCTGTGGGCTGAGCTCCTTTTCGATCTTTTGCAGTTCCACGGCAAATGCCTGGTCCAGCAGGCTGGCACGTTTGCGCCAGGGTTTGCGTTCGGGGTCTGGTTGGGCGGCGTATGTGGTGACTTCTCCGCCATAAACGTCCTTGTAACGTTGTTCCTGGCGCTCGAGTTCAGCGCGCAGTTCATCTTTCGTCACAGTGTTTCCTGAAGTTGGAGTTGATGCCGATTTCAACACAAGCACGTTTAACCCGACGACAGCGGCACAGGCCATTGTGTCGAGCGTCTATATAAGACGAGGGTGATTGCAGTTGAATGGCTGTTTTACACCTTCTGTCGGGGCCTGTCAGCCCGGCAGAAGCAAAAACGGCCTTGCTGGTGGGCAAGGCCGTGCCTGGGACTTCTACGGTGGGTACCTGACCAGTCTCTCCAAGAAGCCACATGTGGCAGGCGAAAGGTATAAGCAATTGTAGGTATCGGTCAATTGCGATTATCGGCCGATGGTTCGATAATCGCCCAAGTGAAGTTTGCCGAGGTGAGTCATGAGTGAAGAAACAGGGGGCAAGGGCCCAGGCCTGAACGACAACGTGCGCAGCTCTTTCGCTTCGTTGGCGCCGCCCATCGTGGCCTCGCCGGCCAAGCGCATCCAGGCGTTCACCGGCGACCCGGATTTCATGACGTCGCTGGCGCGAGGCCTGGCGGTGGTGCAGGCGTTCCAGGAGCGCAAGCGGCACCTGACCATCGCCCAGATCAGCCACCGCACCGAGATCCCGCGCGCGGCGGTTCGCCGTTGCCTGCACACGCTGATCAAGCTCGGCTATGCCACCACCGACGGGCGCACCTATTCATTGCTGCCCAAGGTGCTGACCCTGGGTCATGCCTACCTGTCCTCGACGCCATTGGCGGTATCGGCGCAGCCGTACCTGGACCGCATGAGCGACCAGTTGCACGAGGCCTGCAACATGGCCACCCTCGAAGGTGACGACATTCTCTACATCGCCCGCTCGGCGACGGTGCAGCGCCTTATTTCGGTGGACCTGTCGGTGGGCGGGCGCCTGCCGGCCTATTGCACCTCGATGGGGCGCATCCTGCTGGCGGCGCTGGACGACGCCACCCTGCACGAATACCTGGAGCACGCCGACCTGCAGGCCAAGACCAGCCGTACCGTGCACGACCCGGCAGCCTTGCTGGAAATCCTCCAGCAGGTGCGCGAGCAGGGCTGGTGCGTGGTCGACCAGGAGCTGGAGCAGGGCCTGCGTTCGATCGCGGTGCCGGTGTACGACGCCTCCGGCCAGGTGCTGGCGGCGCTGAACATCAGCACCCACGCCGGGCGGGTGAGTCGCAGCGAGCTGGAGCAGAAGTTCCTGCCGATCATGGTGGCGGCCAGCCGCGACCTGAGTACCCAGCTGTTCAGTTGAATGCGCCGAGCGGTTCCTGTTCGATAAACGCACAGTCTTGCGTTTATCGAATTGCGCTGCGTCGCGCGCCTTATTAATGTCCCTCGCATCAAGTGGCCCCTGACGGCCTCCAATAATAATGAGCGAGAGAACACCCCATGACCTGCACCCTGTCCTGCTTCAGCCTGTACCTGCCCGCCTGCCGGCTGCACGGTAGCTGACCCTTTCCAAAAGACCCGTACCCGACCGTCTGTGCCGTTCACGCGCGCACCCGCACACTCGCGCGCATCTTCTGGATAAAAACAATGAATAGTCCCCAAGCTGCTGTTGGAAACTGCCTGGATGTGCAGTCGTTCATCAATGCCCAGCCGTTGTCGCGTTACCAATGGCGGGTGGTCATCCTGTGCTTTCTGATCGTGTTCCTCGACGGCCTGGACACCGCCGCAATGGGCTTCATTGCCCCGGCACTGTCCCAGGACTGGGGCATCGACCGCGCCAGCCTGGGCCCGGTGATGAGCGCCGCGCTGATCGGCATGGTGTTCGGTGCGTTGGGCTCGGGGCCGCTGGCCGACCGTTTCGGGCGCAAGGTGGTGCTGGTGGGCGCGGTGTTGCTGTTCGGCGCGTTCAGCCTGGCCTCGGCCTATGCCACCAACGTCGACCAGTTGCTGGTGCTGCGCTTTCTGACCGGCCTGGGCCTTGGCGCCGGCATGCCGAACGCCACCACGCTGCTGTCCGAATACACCCCCGAGCGGCACAAGTCGTTGCTGGTCACCAGCATGTTCTGCGGCTTCAACCTGGGCATGGCCGGTGGCGGGTTCATTTCCGCCAAGCTGATCCCGATGTTCGGCTGGCACAGCCTGCTGCTGATCGGCGGCATCCTGCCGCTGCTGCTGGTGGTGGTACTGATGGTGTGGCTGCCGGAGTCGGCGCGTTACCTGGTGGTGCGCAACAAGGGCACCGACCGGGTACGCCGCACATTGGCGCCGATCGAGCCGGGCATCGTCAACCAGGCTGCCAGCTTCAGCGTGCCGGAACAGAAGACGGTCAAGGCGCGCAACGTGTTCGCGGTGATCTTCTCGGGCACCTACAGCGTCGGCACGCTGCTGTTGTGGCTGACCTATTTCATGGGCCTGGTGATCGTCTACCTGCTGACCAGCTGGCTGCCCACGCTGATGCGTGACAGCGGCGCGAGCATGGAGCAGGCGGCGTTCATCGGTGCGCTGTTCCAGTTCGGCGGCGTGCTCAGCGCGGTGGCGGTAGGCTGGGCGATGGACCGCTACAACCCGCACAAGGTGATCGGCACCTTCTACCTGCTGGCCGGGGTGTTCGCCTACGCGGTGGGCCAGAGCCTGGGCAACATCACGCTGCTGGCGACCCTGGTGCTGATTGCCGGCATGTGCGTGAACGGGGCGCAGTCGGCGATGCCGTCGCTGGCGGCGCGCTTCTACCCCACCCAGGGCCGCGCCACCGGCGTGTCGTGGATGCTGGGCATCGGCCGGTTTGGCGCGATTCTCGGGGCCTGGATGGGCGCCACGTTGCTGGGCCTGGGCTGGAACTTCGAACAGGTGCTGACGGCCCTGGTGATCCCGGCCGCGATCGCGACGGTGGCGGTGGTGATCAAGGGTGTGGTGAGCCACGCTGACGCGACCTGACCGGCTGGCAGTAGCGCCCCTATCGCGGGTCAAGCCCGCTCCCACATGGATCTCCACCGTACCTGTGGGAGCGGGCTTGACCCGCGATGGTTTGTGGATCCTTAGCACAACAACAATACGTTCGATAATCGAACGCTATGGCGATTATCGGATTGTACGGCCCAATGCGCCGCCTTAATCTGAGCTCATGCCGGTGCCGCCCAGAGGCACCTCTGAAACCGCTCTCCAGGAGTCTGCAATGGCTGAAATCCTCTCGCTCCACGACGCCGTGAAGCAGTTCGTCAACGACGGCGACAGCGTCGCCCTCGAAGGCTTCACGCATTTGATCCCGACCGCCGCCGGGCACGAAATCATTCGTCAGGGCAAGAAGGATCTGACCCTGGTGCGCATGACCCCCGACCTGATCTACGACCAGCTGATCGGCGCCGGCTGTGCCCGCAAGCTGATCTTCTCGTGGGGCGGCAACCCGGGTGTCGGTTCGCTGCACCGCCTGCGTGACGCGGTCGAGAAGCAGTGGCCGCACGCCATGGAAATCGAAGAACACAGCCACGCCGACCTCGCCAACGCCTACGTTGCCGGTGCCTCGGGCCTGCCGTTCGCGGTGCTGCGCGCCTACGCCGGCTCCGACCTGCCCAAGGTCAACCCGCTGATCAAGAGCGTGACCTGCCCGTTCACCGGTGAGGTGCTGGCCGCCGTGCCGTCGGTTCGCCCGGACGTCACCGTGATCCACGCGCAGAAGGCCGACCGCAAGGGCAACGTGCTGCTGTGGGGCATCCTGGGTGTGCAGAAGGAGGCCGCCCTGGCCGCCAAGCGCTGCATCGTCACCGTGGAAGAGATCGTCGACGACCTCAACGCGCCAATGAATGCCTGCGTGCTGCCCACCTGGGCACTGTCGGCCGTGTGCCTGGTACCGGGCGGGGCGCACCCGTCCTACGCGCACGGCTACTCCGAGCGTGACAACCGCTTCTACCAGGCCTGGGACCCGATTGCCCGCAGCCGTGAGACCTTCACCGCCTGGATCGACGAATACATTCGCGGCACCGCCGACTTCCCTGCCTTCAAGGCAAAACTGGCCAGCGCTTCGGAGGCTGCACAATGAGCTACTCCACCAATGAAATGATGACCGTTGCCGCTGCCCGCCGCCTGCGCAACGGCGCCGTGTGCTTCGTCGGCATCGGCCTGCCGTCCAAGGCCGCCAACCTGGCACGCCTGACCTCTTCGCCCGACGTGGTATTGATCTACGAATCGGGCCCTATCGGCGCCAAGCCAACGGTACTGCCGCTGTCCATCGGTGACGGCGAGCTGGCCGAAACCGCCGATACCGTGGTGCCCACCGGCGAGATCTTCCGCTACTGGCTGCAGGGCGGGCGCATCGACGTGGGCTTTCTGGGCGCCGCCCAGGTCGACCGTTTCGGCAACATCAACACCACCGTGGTCGGCGACTACCACCAGCCCAAGGTACGCCTGCCGGGTGCCGGTGGCGCACCGGAAATCGCCGGCTCCGCCAAGACCGTGCTGATCATCCTCAAGCAGTCCTCGCGCGCCTTCGTCGACAAGCTCGACTTCATCACCTCGGTCGGCCACGGCGAAGGCGGCGACTCGCGCAAACGCCTGGGCCTGCCCGGTGCTGGCCCGGTGGGCATCATCACCGACCTGTGCATCATGGAACCTGAAGCCGGTAGCAACGAATTCGTGGTCACCTCGATTCACCCGGGTGTGACCCGCGAGCAGATCGTCGCCGCCACCGGCTGGGCGATCCGCTTTGCCGACAGCGTCGAAACCACCGTGGCGCCGAGCGAAGTCGAGCTGACTGCGCTGCGCGACCTCGAAGCGCGCACCGCGGCCGCCCACGGCCAAGCGCCGGGAGAAGCCTGATGCGTGACGTATTCATCTGCGACGCGATTCGCACCCCCATCGGCCGCTTCGGCGGCGCCCTGGCCGGCGTGCGCGCCGACGACCTGGCGGCGGTACCGCTCAAGGCGCTGATCGAGCGCAACCCCACGGTGCAATGGGACCAGCTCGACGAAGTGTTCTTCGGCTGCGCCAACCAGGCCGGTGAAGACAACCGCAACGTGGCGCGCATGGCCCTGCTGCTGGCCGGGCTGCCCGACAGCGTGCCGGGTGTGACCCTCAACCGCCTGTGCGCCTCGGGCATGGACGCCATCGGCACGGCGTTTCGCGCCATTGCCAGCGGCGAGATGGAGCTGGCGATTGCCGGCGGCGTCGAGTCGATGTCCCGTGCACCGTTCGTGATGGGCAAGGCCGAAAGCGCCTACTCGCGCAACATGAAGCTGGAAGACACCACCATCGGCTGGCGCTTCATCAACCCGCTGATGAAGGCCCAGTACGGCGTGGACGCGATGCCGCAGACCGCCGACAACGTGGCCGACGACTATCAGGTATCGCGCGCCGACCAGGATGCCTTCGCCCTGCGCAGCCAGCAGCGCACCGCCAAGGCCCAGGCCGCCGGCTACTTCGCCGAAGAGATCGTGCCGGTGCGCATCGCGCACAAGAAGGGCGAGACCGTGGTCGAGCACGACGAACACCCGCGCGCCGATACCACCCTCGAAGCCCTGGCCAGGCTCAAGCCGGTCAACGGCGCGGACAAGACGGTCACCGCCGGCAACGCCTCGGGCGTCAACGACGGCGCCGCGGCGCTGATACTGGCATCGGCCGAGGCGGTGCAAAAGCATGGCCTGACCCCGCGCGCGCGCGTGCTCGGCATGGCCAGTGCCGGCGTTGCCCCCCGGGTAATGGGCATCGGCCCGGTGCCGGCGGTGCGCAAGCTGATCGAGCGCCTGGGCGTGGCGGTCACCGATTTCGACGTGATCGAGCTCAACGAAGCCTTCGCCAGCCAAGGCCTGGCCGTGCTGCGCGAACTCGGCATTGCCGACGACGCGCCGCAGGTCAACCCCAACGGCGGCGCCATTGCCCTGGGTCACCCGTTGGGCATGAGCGGCGCACGCCTGGTGCTGACAGCGCTGCACCAGCTGGAGAAATCCGGCGGGCGCAAAGGCCTGGCGACCATGTGCGTGGGTGTCGGGCAGGGCCTGGCCCTGGCCATCGAGCGCGTGTAAATCAATGACCCCGCTGCTGCGACCTCCACGCAAGGTCGGGGCAGCGGGGTGATTGTTCTGTGGAACGTGAGTGTTACCGAGTGTGTCTAGACTTCAGACATCCTCCCAGAGTGAATTGCCATGACTTCAATCCATTACACCGGCGAAGAACGCAGCAAACGCATTTTCGCCATCGTCGGTGCCTCCTCGGGCAACCTCGTGGAATGGTTCGACTTCTACGTCTATGCCTTCTGCGCGATCTACTTTGCCCCGGCTTTCTTCCCCTCCGACGACCCGACGGTGCAGCTGCTCAACACCGCCGGCGTGTTCGCCGCCGGGTTCCTGATGCGGCCCATCGGCGGCTGGCTGTTCGGCCGTGTGGCCGACCGCCACGGGCGCAAGAATTCGATGATGATTTCGGTGCTGATGATGTGCGCCGGCTCGCTGGTGATCGCCTGCCTGCCGACCTACGCCAGCATCGGCGCCTGGGCACCGGCGCTGCTGTTGCTGGCGCGGCTGTTCCAGGGCCTGTCGGTGGGCGGCGAATACGGCACCACCGCCACCTACATGAGCGAGGTGGCCCTGCGCGGTCAGCGCGGTTTCTTTGCTTCGTTCCAGTACGTGACCCTGATCGGCGGCCAACTGCTGGCGGTGCTGGTGGTGGTGATCCTGCAGCAACTGCTCACCGAAGATGAGCTGCGCGCCTGGGGCTGGCGCATCCCGTTCGTGGTGGGTGCCATCGCGGCGGTGATCTCGCTGTTCCTGCGTCGCTCGCTGGAAGAGACCAGCAGCGCCGAAACCCGCAACGACAAGGATGCCGGCAGCCTCGGCGGCCTGTTCCGCCACCACAAGGCGGCGTTCATCACCGTGCTTGGCTACACCGCCGGCGGCTCGCTGATCTTCTACACCTTCACCACCTACATGCAGAAGTACCTGGTGAACACTGCGGGCATGAGCGCCAAGACCGCCAGCTTCATCATGACCGGTGCACTGTTCCTGTACATGTGCATGCAGCCGCTGTTCGGCATGCTCTCGGACCGCATCGGCCGGCGCACCTCGATGCTCTGGTTCGGCGCCCTGGGCACCCTGTGCACGGTGCCGATCCTGCTTACCCTGAAAACCGTCACCAGCCCGTTCCTGGCCTTTGTGCTGATCACCCTGGCGCTGGCCATCGTGAGCTTCTACACCTCGATCAGCGGGCTGGTCAAAGCCGAGATGTTCCCGCCGCAGGTACGTGCGCTGGGCGTGGGCCTGGCCTACGCGGTGGCCAACGCGATCTTCGGCGGCTCGGCCGAATATGTGGCACTGGGGCTCAAGTCGCTGAACATGGAAAACGCCTTTTACTGGTACGTTACGGTGATGATGGCGATTGCCTTCCTGTTCAGCCTGCGCCTGCCCAAGCAGGCGGCGTACCTGCACCACGATCATTGAGAAGGACCACCGATGAACCAACGTCCGGGCAATCAGCTGTTCGATGCCTACTTCACCGCGCCGGCCATGCGCGCCGTGTTTTCCGACCGTGGCCGGGTGCAGGGCATGCTCGATTTCGAAGCCGCGTTGGCCCGCGCCGAGGCGGCGGTGGGGCTGATCCCGCAGGTGGCGGTGGCACCGATCGAAGCGGCCTGCCAGGCCGAGCGCTATGACTTCGCGGCCCTGGCCGAGGCCATCGCGGTGGCCGGCAACTCGGCCATCCCGCTGGTCAAGGCGCTGGGCAAGGTGATTGCCAGCGGCGTGCCCGAAGCCGAGCGCTTCGTGCACCTGGGCGCTACCAGCCAGGATGCGATGGACACCGGGCTGGTGCTGCAATTGCGCGATGCCCTGGGCCTGATCGAAGCCGACCTGGCGCGCCTGGCCGACAGCCTGGCGCACCAGGCGCTGCAGCATGCCGACACGCCGCTGGCCGGGCGCACCTGGCTGCAACATGCAACGCCCGTGACCCTGGGCATGAAGATCGCCGGCTGGCTCGGTGCACTCACCCGTCACCGTCAGCGCCTGCAGGAGCTCAAGCCGCGCCTGCTGAGCCTGCAGTTCGGCGGCGCCTCCGGCACCCTGGCGGCGCTGGGCAACAAGGCATTGCCGGTGGCCGAGGCGCTGGCCGGGCAGCTCAGGCTGAGCCTGCCCGAGCAGCCCTGGCATACCCAGCGTGACCGCCTGGTGGAGCTCGCCTCGGTGCTGGGCATGATCGCCGGCAGCCTGGGCAAGCTGGGACGCGATGTGAGCCTGCTGATGCAGACCGAGGCGGCGGAGGTGTTCGAGCCTGCTGCGCCGGGCAAGGGCGGCTCGTCGACCATGCCGCACAAGCGCAACCCGGTGGGCGCGGCGGTGCTGATCGGCGCCGCTACCCGTGTACCGGGGCTGGTGTCCACGCTGTTCGCGGCCATGCCCCAGGAGCACGAGCGCAGCCTGGGCCTGTGGCATGCCGAATGGGAAACCCTGCCCGAGATCTGCTGCCTGGTGTCCGGCGCCCTGCGCCAGGCCCAGGTGATTGCCGAGGGCCTGGAGGTGGATGCTGCGCGCATGCGCCGCAACCTCGACCTGACCCAGGGCCTGGTGCTGGCCGAGGCGGTCAGCATCGTGCTGGCCCA
This sequence comes from Pseudomonas sp. PS01300, assembly GCF_029960155.1. NCBI lineage: Bacteria > Pseudomonadati > Pseudomonadota > Gammaproteobacteria > Pseudomonadales > Pseudomonadaceae > Pseudomonas > Pseudomonas sp. PS01300. The sequence goes on from NZ_JASCPN010000053.1 coordinate 36,910, forward strand.
GCGACTGGGCCGGGACACCGCACACCACCTGCTGGAAACCTGCTGCAAGCGTGCGGTGGCCGAACAGCGTCAGCTGCGCGACGTGCTGCGCGACGATCCGCAGGTGACTGCCGAGCTGTCGGCGGACGAACTCGACCGCCTGCTCGACCCTGCTCATTACCTGGGCCAGGCCCGCGTGTGGGTGGCGCGGGCGGTGGCTGAACACCAACAATTCAAGCGTTGAAGGAGGCCGTTGTGGCTAGCGTACAACTCGCTGATGGCGTACTGAACTACCGGCTCGACGGGCCCGAGGGCGCACCGGTGCTGGTGCTGTCCAACTCGCTGGGCACCGACCACACCATGTGGGACCCGCAACTGCCGGCATTTGCCGCGCATTTTCGGGTACTGCGCTACGACACTCGCGGGCATGGCCAGTCGCTGGTGACCGAGGGGCCGTACAGCATCGAGCAACTGGGGCGTGACGTGCTGGCACTGCTGGACGCGCTGAAGATCGAGCGGGCGCATTTCTGCGGCCTGTCCATGGGCGGGCTGATCGGGCAGTGGCTGGGCATCCATGCCGGCGAGCGCCTGAACCGCCTGATCGTGTGCAACACCGCAGCCAAGATCGGCAACGACGAGGTATGGAACCCGCGCATCGACATGGTGCTGCGCGACCGCGAGGCGGCGATGGTGGGGCTGCGCGACGCCTCCATCGAGCGCTGGTTCACCAAGGCCTATGCGCAGGCCAACCCGGACCAGGCCAAGCGCATCACCGACATGCTGGCGGGCACTTCGCCCGATGGCTATGCGGCCAACTGCGGCGCGGTGCGCGATGCGGACTTCCGGGACCAGCTGGGTGAGATCAAGGTGCCGCTGCTGGTGATTTCCGGCAGTGCCGATGCGGTCACGCCGCCGGCTGGCGGGCGCTTCATCCAGGAGCATGTGGTGGGTGCCGAGTATGCCGAGTTCCAGGCGGCGCACCTGTCCAACGTTGAAGTCGGCGCGCCGTTCAGCCGCCGCGTGATCGATTTTCTGCTGGCCCGCTGAGGAGTAGGTTGTGGACGAAAAAGAACGTTACGAGGCCGGCATGCAGGTGCGGCGTGCGGTACTGGGCGATGCCCATGTGGACCGCAGCCTGAGCAACCTCACCGAGTTCAACGGCGAGTTCCAGGAAATGATCACCCGGCACGCGTGGGGCGATATCTGGACGCGGCCGGGGTTGCCACGCCATACCCGCAGCCTGATCACCATCGCGATGCTGATCGGCATGAACCGCAATGAAGAGCTGAAGCTGCACTTGCGGGCAGCGGCGAACAATGGCGTGACCCGCGAAGAGATCAAGGAAGTGCTGATGCAGAGCGCGATCTATTGCGGGATCCCGGCGGCCAATGCCACGTTCCACCTGGCGGAGTCGGTGTGGGATGAACTGGGCGTCGAATCCCGCGCCTGATCTTGCTGGCCTCATCGCGGGTCAAGCCCGCTCCCACAGGTTCACCGCTGCCTTGAGGCTGGTGCATACCTTGTGGGAGCGGGCTTGACC
>NZ_JASCPN010000054.1:0-37286 GCF_029960155.1 Pseudomonas sp. PS01300
GGTCAAGCCCGCTCCCACAGGTACAGCGCCGTTCTCGAAACCAGCGCCGTACCTGTGGGAGCGGGCTTGACCCGCGAAGTTTTTCAGGCCGGCAACTACCCCAGCAGGTACACCCGTAGCCGCTCGATACTCTCGCGCCACGCACTGCCCACCGGCCACACCAGGTAGTAGGCATCCCCCGTTGCCATCGCCTGTTCGAACTGAGGTCGGGCTTGAGGGCCTTATCGCGGGTCAAGCCCGCTCCCACAGGTACAGCGCCGTTCTCGAAACCTGCGCCGTGCCTGTGGGAGCGGGCTTGCCCCGCGAAGTTTTTCAGGCCGGCAACTGCCCCAGCAGGTACACCCGTAGCCGCTCGATGCTCTCGCGCCACGCACTGCCCACCGGCCACACCAGGTAGTAGGCATCTCCCGTTGCCACCGCCTGTTCGAACGGCAACGCCAGCCGCCCGGCGCGGACATCGTCGCTCACCAGCGCCAGGTCGCCGATCGACACGCCATGCCCGGCCATGGCCGCCGCAATCCCTTGCTCCAGCGTATCGAACAGCGTGCCGCGCTGCAGGTCGACCTGCTCGAGCAGGCCCGCCCCGCGCAGCCAGCGCTGCCAGTCCCGCCGGTCATTGGACGGGTGCAGCAACGCCACTCTGGCCAGCCGCTGCGCATCCCACACGCCATCCCCCAGCAACCCCGGCGCACAGATCGGGATCAATCGCTCATCGAACAGCCTGCACACCTCGACCTGCCCACCGAACTGCCCATTGCCCAGCAGCACCGCGCAGTCGTAGGGCTCGCTGGCAAAATCCACGCTGTCGACGTCCATCCACACGCTTGCCAGCTGCACGGTGTCGGCCTGGGCGTAGCGCTGGATGCAGCCCAGCAGCCAGCGCATGGTCAGGGTGGAGGGCGCCTTCAGGCGCAGGTGGCGCGAAGCGCTGCGAAACGGCTGGCAGGCCTGTTCGATCAGGGCAAAGCCGGCCCCCAGTTGCTCGGCCAGGCGCCGCCCGGCATCGGTGAGGCGCAGGCGCGGGCCGTGGCGCTCGAACAGGCGGCAACCGAACTGGGCCTCCAGGGTGCGGATATGGCGGCTGATGGCGCTCTGGGTCAGCGCCAGCTCTTCCCCGGCGCGGGTGAACGAACAGGTGCGCGCCGCCACTTCAAAGGCGCGCAGTGCATACAACGGGGGCAGACGTTCAACCATGCCAGGGGCAGTCCATGATGAGTATTTGTCGTAGTAGGGCAGAGCATTTTGCGTTTTTCAAGGGCGATGCAGCTGCGCACACTCTGCACCTGACCTGTATTGACGACAAAGGAGCCTCTTTTGAACACCACGCTGCTGTTGGCCTACCTGGGCACTGTACTCATTCTGATCGCCACCCCTGGGCCGGTGGTGGCGCTGGTGGTCGGCACCAGCGGGCGTTCGGGCACCGGGGCGGCCATACGCACGGCGCTGGGGGCCAATGCCGCCTCCCTGGTGCTGGTGGCCGCCGCTGCGCTGATCCTGGCCGGCAGCCTGGCACTCAGCCCGGTGGTTCTCAATGCGGTGGCGCTGGTGGGGTGCGTGTTCATGGCCTGGCTGGGGCTGGGGGCGCTGCGTGCGCCAGCCGTGGAGGATGCGCCGCCGCCCAGGGCAAGTGGCTGGTGGCACGGCTTTGCGGTGGGTATCGCCAACCCCAAGGACATTCTGTTCTTCGTGGCGTTCTTCCCGCAGTTCATCCACGTCACGGCCTCGTTCGGCACCAGCATCGGGGTGCTGGCGGCGTTGTGGCTGGTGGTCGACCTGGGGGTGCTGGCGCTGTACATCGCGCTGATGCGCGGCGCCCTGGCGCAGCGGCACCGGGCGCTGGTGGCCCGGCTGTCGGGGCTGGTGCTGTTGCTGGTGGCGGTGGCCGGCGCTGTGTATTCGGCGCGGGCGCTGCTGGCCGCCTAGAGAGTGACCACGGCCTTGTCGCTGCCCTGGGCCTGTTGCAACAGCAGGCTCAGCTGCGCCACCTGACGCTGCAACTGGTCGCGTTCTTCCTTGAGGCGGCGCAGTTCGTCGCGGCGCACGCTCACGTAAAGGGTCTGGGGTGGGCTCGCTGACATCAAGGTTCCCATTGCACACCTCGCAATTGGTTTGGTACATGGTTTGAGCGTAGACGCTCGATCGGCCGCGATTCTGAATTCTTTTTCCTGTCATGGGAACTTTTTTGTTTATCGCTGTCGTGCCGTTGGTCGATGAAACCAACCCGGGCCTGCCTGGACTAACCTTGAAGGCCTGAGCAGGCTTTCTACACTTTACGGAGCATCGGCACATGCAACTGGGAATCGTGGGGCTGGGCCGCATGGGCGGCAATATTGCAAGGCGCCTGATGCGCGAGGGGCACCACACCGTGGTGCATGACCGCAACGCGCCCGCCATCGATACGCTGGTGGCCGAGGGCGCCACAGGCGCCGCCGACCTGGCCGCACTGGTGCAGCAACTGGACGCGCCGCGCGCGGTCTGGGTGATGCTGCCGGCGGGCGAGGCCACCGAGCAGACCATCGCGCAACTGGCCGACCTGCTGGAAGCGGACGATGTGATCATCGACGGCGGCAATACCTTCTACAAGGACGACATTCGCCGCGCCCAGCACCTGGCCGAGCGCCAGTTGCACTACGTGGACGTCGGCACCTCCGGTGGCGTGTGGGGCCTTGAGCGCGGCTACTGCATGATGATCGGCGGCGAGCAGGCGATTTTCGAACGCCTCGAGCCGCTGTTCGCCACCCTGGCACCGGGTGAGGGCGACATTCCACGTACCCGTGGCCGAACCGGCCCCAGCGAGCGCGCCGAAAAGGGCTATATCCATGCCGGGCCACCCGGCGCCGGGCATTTCGTCAAGATGATCCACAACGGCATCGAGTACGGCCTGATGCAGGCCTATGCCGAGGGCTTCGACATTCTCAAGACCAAGGCCAGCGAGAGCCTGCCGGCCGACCAGCGCTTCGACCTCAACCTGCCCGAAATCGCCGAGGTGTGGCGCCGCGGCAGCGTGGTCACCTCGTGGCTGCTGGACCTGACCGCCGATGCACTGGTGGCCGACCCGCAGCTGGGCAGCTACAGCGGCTCGGTGTCCGACAGCGGCGAAGGGCGCTGGACCATCGATGCGGCGGTGGAGCAGGCGGTGCCGGTACCGGTGTTGTCCAGCGCACTGTTCGCGCGCTTTCGCTCACGCCAGCAGCAGGGCACCTACGGTGACAAGCTGCTGTCGGCGATGCGCTTCGGTTTTGGTGGCCATGTCGAGAAGCCCGAATGAGTGAACACGACGTCGAAGCGGCACCAGCCTGTACCCTGTTCCTGTTTGGCGCCAATGGCGACCTGGTCAAACGCCTGCTGATGCCGGCGCTGTACAACCTGCACCGCGACGGCCTGCTGGACAAAGGCATGCGCATCGTCGGGGTCGACCACAACCCGGCCACCGACGGCGAATTCGCCGAGCGCCTGGAAACCTTCATGCGTGAACGCGACCAGGGCGAGGGCGCCACCCGGTGCCTGGACGACAAGCTGTGGAAGCGCCTGGCCAAGGGCATCGGCTACCTCACCGGCGACTTCATGGAGCCCTCCACCTACCAGGCCATCGCCGAGCGCATCGACAAGGGGCGCACCGGCAACGCGATCTTCTACCTGGCCACCTCGCCGCGTTTTTTCAGCGGCGTGGTGCAGCAACTGGGGGCGGCCGGGCTGCTGGACGAGGCCAACGGCTTTCGTCGGGTGGTGGTGGAGAAGCCCTTCGGTTCGGACCTGGCCAGCGCCGAGGCGCTGAACGCCTGCCTGCTCAAGGTGATGAGCGAAAAGCAGATCTACCGCATCGACCACTACCTGGGCAAGGAGACGGTACAGAACATCCTGGTCAGCCGTTTTTCCAACGGCCTGTTCGAGGCGTTCTGGAACAACCACTACATCGATCACGTGCAGATCACCGCTGCCGAGACGGTGGGCGTGGAAACCCGTGGCGCCTTCTACGACACCACCGGGGCACTGCGCGACATGGTGCCCAACCACCTGTTCCAGCTGCTGGCGATGGTGGCGATGGAGCCGCCCGCCGCCTTTGGCGCGGACGCGGTGCGCAGTGAAAAGGCCAAGGTGATCGGCGCGATTCGCCCGTGGTCCAAGGCCATGGCCCTGAAGAACTCGGTGCGCGGGCAGTACACCGCCGGCAAGCAGGGGCGCAAGAAGCTGGCCGGCTACCGCGAAGAGCCACGGGTCGACCCCGATAGCCAGACCGAAACCTACGTGGCGCTCAAGGTGATGATCGACAACTGGCGCTGGGTGGGCGTGCCGTTCTACCTGCGCACCGGCAAGCGCATGAGCGTGCGTGACACCGAGATCGCCATCTGCTTCAAGCCGGCGCCCTATGCGCAGTTTCGCGACAGCGACGCCGAGCGGCCCAAGCCCAACTACCTGAAGATCCAGATCCAGCCCAACGAGGGCATGTGGTTCGACCTGCAGGCCAAGCGCCCGGGGCCGACCCTGGCCATGGAGAACGTCGAGCTGGGTTTTGCCTACAAGGACTTCTTCAAGATGCAGCCCTCCACGGGCTACGAAACCCTGATCTACGACTGCCTGACGGGCGACCAGACGCTGTTCCAGCGTGCCGACAACATCGAGAACGGCTGGCGTGCGGTACAGCCGTTCCTGGACGCCTGGGCGCAGGGCGGCGAGGTACAGCCGTATGCGGCCGGGGAAGACGGGCCGCAGGCGGCCGACGAACTGCTGGCCCGCGATCGGCGGGTCTGGCACAGCATTGGTTGACGGGAGGTTCATGACGGGCGCCATCGAAGACTACGCACTACTGGGCAATTGCCGCAGCGCAGCACTGGTGGGCCGTGACGGCTCGCTGGACTGGCTGTGCTTTCCACGCTTCGACTCGCCGGCCTGCTTTGCCGCGCTGCTGGGCGACGAAGAAAACGGGCGCTGGCAGATCGCGCCGCGTGAAGCGCCGCTGGAGGTAACCCGCGAGTACCAGCAGGACACCCTGATCCTGCACACCACCTTCGTCACTGCCAGCGGCCGTGCGCGGCTGATTGACTGCATGCCGCTGGACGATGCGCACCACAGCGTGCTGCGCATCGTCGAGGGGCTGGAGGGCGAGGTGGCCTTCGACATGGACCTGGTGATGCGCTTCGACTATGGCAGCAGCGTGCCCTGGGTCGAGAAGCTCGACCCGCTGACCCTGACCGCCGTGGCCGGGCCGGACCGCCTGACCCTGCGCAGCACGGTAAGCACCCACGCACGCGATCACCATACCGGCAGCCGCTTCAGCGTGAAGGCCGGGCAGCGCCACACCTTCAGCCTGAGCCACCAGCCATCGCACCTGCCGTTGCAGCCGGCCTTCGAGCCGGAGCAGGCGCTGCTGGACACCGCGCACAAGTGGCGCGAGTTTGCTGCGCGCTGCCCGCAGGTGGGCGAGCACACGGCGCGGGTCAAGCGCTCGCTGATCACCCTCAAGGCGCTGACCTATGCACCCACCGGCGGCATCGTGGCCGCGGCCACCACCTCGCTGCCGGAGCACCTGGGTGGCGAGCGCAACTGGGATTACCGCTACTGCTGGCTGCGCGATGCCACCATGACCTTGCTGGCGTTCATGAACCTGGGCTACTTCGAGGAGGCCCAGGCCTGGCGCGAATGGCTGCTGCGCTCGGTGGCGGGCAACCCCGAGCAGATGCAGATCATGTACGGCCTGGCCGGCGAGCGCCGGCTGCCGGAGTACGAGCTGCCCTGGCTGGCCGGCTATGCCGGTTCGCAGCCGGTGCGGGTGGGCAATGCCGCGGCGGTGCAGCACCAGCTGGACATCTATGGCGAGGTGGCCGATGCGCTGTGTCAGGCCATGCGCGGCGGCCTGCCGCGCTTGCCGCGCAGTGCGGCGATCGGGCGGGTGATCATGCCGTACCTGGAGACCATCTGGCGCCAGCCCGACGAGGGCATCTGGGAGGTGCGCGGGCCGCAGCAGCATTTCACCCACTCCAAGGTGATGGCCTGGGTGGCGTTCGATCGGGCCGCCAGCCTGAGCGAGCCGACCGAGGAGGGCAAAGCCCAGGCTGCGCACTACCGCGAGGTGGCCGCGCAGATCCATCGCCAGGTGTGCGAGCAGGGCGTCGATGCGCAGCTGGGCTGTTTTGTGCAGGCCTATGGCTCGCAGGAGATGGACGCGAGCCTGCTGCAGATTGCCCTGACCGGTTTTCTGCCAGCCGACGACCCGAGGTTTCTGGCAACCCTGGCGCAGATCGAGAAGCGCCTGCTGCATGACGGGCTGGTGCGCCGCTACGACAGCGACAGCGGCTGCGATGGGCTGGCGCCGGGGGAGGGTACGTTTCTGGTGTGCTCGTTCTGGCTGGCGGACGTGTACGTGCTGCTGGGGCGCCAGCAAGAGGCCCAGGCGTTGTTCGAGCGCCTGTGCGGGCTGTGCAACGATGTGGGGCTGCTGGCCGAGCAGTACGACCCGCAAGGTGGCCGCATGCTGGGCAATTTCCCGCAGGCCTTCAGCCATATCGGCATCATCAACACGGCGTTGAACCTGCACCGGGCGCAGTGTCCGGTGCGCGACAGGGCCCGCTGCGGGTGACTGCGGTGGCCGCTTCGCCGGCAAGGCCGGCTCCTGCAGTGCAGGAGCAACAGCCCAGCCTTTGGCACAAGCGCCGCCTACGGTCTGCGATATAGTCCAGCCACCCCATCCCGCGTCAGCCCAAGGAGTGCCACGTGACCGACTACACCGCGTTCAAGGTCGAACTGTCGAACAGCATCGCCCACGTCCAGATCAACCGCCCGGAAAAGATCAACGCCATGAATGCCGCGTTCTGGAGCGAGATCGTCGAGATCTTCCAGTGGATCGACGAGACCGACGCGGTGCGCGTGGTGGTGATCAGCGGCGCCGGCAAGCATTTTTCTTCCGGCATCGACCTGATGCTGCTGGCCTCGGTGGCCAACGAAATGGGCAAGGACGTAGGCCGCAACGCGCGCCTGCTGCGGCGCAAGATCCTGCAGATGCAGGCCTCGTTCAACGCCGTGGATACCTGCCGCAAGCCGGTGCTGGCAGCCATCCAGGGCTACTGCCTGGGCGGCGCGATCGACCTGATCGCCGCCTGCGACATGCGCTACGCGGCTGCCGATGCGCAGTTCTCGATCAAGGAAATCGACATGGGCATGGCCGCCGACGTCGGCACCCTGCAGCGCCTGCCTCGCATCATCGGCGACGGCATGCTGCGCGAGCTGGCCTACACCGGGCGCACTGTCGGCGCCGACGAGGCGCGCCAGATCGGCCTGGTCAACCGCACCTTCGACGATCAGGCCAGCCTGCTGGACGGGGTCTTTGCGATTGCCGCCGAGATCGCGGGCAAATCCCCGATTGCCGTGGCCGGCACCAAGGAGATGCTCAGCTACATGCGCGATCACCGCATCGACGACGGGCTGGAATACATTGCCACCTGGAACGCTGCCATGTTGCAATCCACCGACCTGCGGGTGGCGATGGCCGCCAGCATGAGCAAACAGAAACCGCAGTTCGACGACTGAGCCCGGTCGCGAACCCTCAAGGAACGCAACATGTCAGCGCGCTGGACCACTGCAGTACTGGACCCCAACACCCCCGGCGGCCTGGCCGTCGCCCACTGTGCCGAGGGCTTTCTGGTGGACGCCAACGGCGCGCTGTTCCCGCGGGACTGGCTCAGGCGCCAGGACCTGGACGTGGTGTGCGAGCACGGCATCGGCCACTTCGACGGCCAGCCGGTGTTTCTGCTCGAACTGCGCTCGGCACAGGCGCCCCAGGGCTGCAGCTGGCGCGGCCTGCGCCAGTTCATGCTGGAAGGCGATTCCGATACCTACACCCTCCTTGGTTATGCCGCGCAGATCGCCACCTGGGCCCGCGAGCACCGCTTTTGCGGCAGTTGCGGGCAGGCGATGGTGCAGATCCAGTGGGAGCGCGCGATGTACTGCGCCGGCTGCGAGCTGCGCAGCTACCCGCGCATTTCGCCGAGCATGATCGTGCTGATCACCCGTGGCGACGAGATACTGCTGGCGCGCTCGCCACGCTTCGTGACCGGCGTGTACAGCACCCTGGCCGGGTTTGCCGAGCCGGGCGAGTCGGCCGAGGACTGCCTGGTGCGTGAGGTGCGTGAAGAGGTGGCGCTGGAGGTGAAGAACCTCCAGTACGTGGGCAGCCAGTGCTGGCCGTTCCCGCATTCGATGATGCTGGGCTTTCATGCCGAATACGCCGGCGGCGAGATCGTGATGCAGGCCGACGAGATCGAGGATGCCCAGTGGTTCAGCGTGCATGCGCTGCCGCCGTTGCCGGCGGGCCGCTCGATTGCGCGTTACCTGATCGACCTGTACGTGGCGCGCCGCCTAGGCCTGGCCGAACCAGTGCTGCCACGCTAGGCGCACGGTCAGGGCCAGCACCACGGTGATGAACACCGGGCGGATGAACTTGCTGCCGCCGCTGATGGCGGTGCGTGCGCCGAAGAACGCGCCGACCATCAGCGACGAGCCCATGGCCAGGCCCACCGCCCAGTCCACCTGGCCGGAGAAGATGAACACCGACAGTGCTGCGGCGTTGCTCACGAAGTTCATGCTGCGCGCCACGCCGCTGGCCTTGACCAGGTCGATGGGGTAGAGCAGCAGGGTGCTGACGGTCCAGAACGCGCCGGTGCCCGGGCCGGCCACGCCGTCATAGAAACCCAGGGTCAAGCCCTGGGGCAGTTGCCACTTCTTCTTGATCGGCGCATCGGCGTCCAGCGGCGCCTTTGGCGTGCCGCCGAACAGCAGGTAAACGCCGCAGGCGAACACCACCACCGGGAGCATCTTGTTCAGCCATTCGGCCGGCAGGTAGTGGGCAACGATGGCGCCGATGAAGGCCCCTACCAGGGTACCGACCAGGGCATGTCGCCACTGTGCGGGGTGGAACAGCTTGCGCCGGTAGTAGGTGAAGCCGGCGGTGGCCGAGCCGAAGGTGGAGCTGAGCTTGTTGGTGCCCAGCACCAGGTGCGGCGGCATGCCGGCGGTGAGCAGAGCGGGGGTGGTGAGCAGGCCGCCGCCGCCGGCGATGGCGTCGATGAACCCGGCCACGAAGGCCACGGCGGCAAGAATGGCTAGGGTGGTGAGATCTACGCTGAGTTCGAAGGGCATGGTGTTGGGCTTATTCGACTGGGGCGCAGAACGGTAAAGCTGCGCCTGAGGGGCGCTATGGTAAAGGAGATGGTGCGTGCCTGTCAGGGCCCTATCGCGGGTCAAGCCCGCTCCCACAGAAATAGCGGTGATCCTTGTGGGAGCGGGCTTGACCCGCTTTGCGGTATCAGGACAGGAACCCCCCATCCACATTCAACGCCGTACCGGTGGTGTAGCTGGACGCATCGCTGGCCAGGTACAGCACCGCGCCCGCCATCTCCTTCGGATCGGCCACGCGCTTGAGCGGGATCTGCTGCAGCGCCGTGTTCAGGATCGCTTCGTTCTTGACCAGCGCCGAGGCGAACCTGGTGTCGGTCAGCCCCGGCAGCAGCGCATTGCAGCGGATGCCAAAGGGGGCGCATTCCTTGGCGAACACCTTGGTCATGTTGATCACCGCCGCCTTGGTCACCGAGTAGATCCCCTGGAACACCCCCGGCGATACGCCATTGATCGATGCCACGTTGATGATGCTGCCGCCGCCGTTTTCGCGCATCAGCTTGCCGGCCTCGACCGACATGAAGAAGTAGCCGCGGATGTTCACGTCGACGGTCTTCTGGAAGGCGCTCAGGTCGGTGTCCAGCACGTTGCAGAACTGCGGGTTGGTGGCGGCGTTGTTGACCAGGATGTCCAGGCGCCCGAACTGCTCGCGAATGCCGGCGAACACCGCGCCGATCTGTTCCATCTCGCCAATGTGGCAGGCCACCGCCGTGGCCTTGCCGCCGGCGGCGATGATCGCGTCGGCCACGTGCTGGCAGCCGTCGAGCTTGCGGCTGGACACGATCACGTGGGCACCCTGCTGGGCCAGCAGGTGGGCAATCGCCTCGCCGATGCCGCGGCTGGCGCCGGACACGAAGGCGATCTTGCCGTCGAGGTCGAACAACTGGGTCTTGGACATGGGGCGGGTTCCTTGTAGTTGTAGGGCGTCAGAGCGTGGATTTGCCGATGACCTGCAGGCTCATGTGCTCCAGCAGCTTGTTCATGTGCACGAACTGGGCGAAGCGCTTGTCCTGGGTCTGGCCATGGAAGAAGCGGTAGTAGATCTGCTGCACGATGCCGGCCAGGCGGAACAGGCCGTAGGTGTAGTAGAAGTCGAAGTTGTCGATCTGCAGCCCGGCACGTTCGGCGTAGTAGTCGACGAACTGGCGCCGGGTGAGCATGCCCGGTGCGTTGCTCGGCTGGCGACGCATCAGCTGCACGGGCGCAGGGTCGCCGGCTTCGATCCAGTAGGCCAGGGTATTGCCAAGGTCCATCAGCGGGTCGCCGAGGGTGGTCATTTCCCAGTCCAGCACGCCGATGATGCGCATGGGGTTGTCGGCGTCGAGGATCACGTTGTCGAAGCGGTAGTCGTTGTGCACGATGGCGGGGCGTGGGTGGTCGGCCGGCATCTTCTCGCGCAGCCAGGCGATCACCGCTTCCCAGCGCGGTGCATCCGGGGTCAGGGCCTTTTCATAACGTGCGCTCCAGCCTTCGATCTGGCGCTGCACATAGCCTTCGGGCTTGCCCAGGTCGGCCAGGCCGCAGGCGGTGTAGTCCACCTGGTGCAGCTCGACCAGGCGGTCGATGAAGCTCTTGCACAGGGCTTCGGTGCGCTGGCTGTCCAGGCCCAGCTCGGGGGGCAGGTCCGAGCGCAGGATGATGCCCTTGACCCGGTCCATCACGTAGAACTCGCCGCCGATCAGCGATTCGTCGGTGCAGTGCACGTAGGCCTTGGGGCAATAGGGGAAGCCGCTGTTGAGCTGGTTGAGGATGCGAAACTCGCGGCCCATGTCGTGGGCCGACTTGGCCTTTTGCCCGAACGGCGGGCGGCGCAGCACGAACTCGCGGTCCGGGTAGCTGAGCAGGTAGGTGAGGTTGGACGCGCCACCGGGGAACTGGCTGATCACCGGCGTGCCGCTCAGGCCCGGAATGCTGGCCTTGAGATAAGGGTCGATGAGGGCGGCATCGAGTTCTTCGCCGGGGCGAACCTGGGTCGACTGGTCGGTGAGCGTCATGCTTTTCCCTTATTCTGAAAGTCGCTGATTATTGTTTAATCTAATTCTCGTGGATAAACCGAACAAGTGTTTGACTGTGTTATAGGCCAGCGTGTTGCACCACGATCACCACCCCTGATGCCGGGCGAAAAAAAACCGAAGCACAAGGCTTCGGTTCTGGTCGGCATCAGCGCAAGGCTCAGGCCGGGAACAGCTCGCTGAGTTTCATCGACAGCATCATGTCGCCTTCGACGCGCAGCTTGCCGCCCATGAAGGCCTGCATGCCGTCGGTTTCGCCGCTGACGATGCCCTTGAGGGTTTCGCTGTCCAGCACCAGGGTGCAGTTGGCGTCAGGGTTTTCGCCTTCCTGCAGATCGCAGGTGCCGTCCTTGACGATCAGCGAGAAGTGCTTGTCTTCGTCGGTGATGTTGAAGCCGAACACCAGGTCCAGGCCGGCAGCGGCGGCAGGGTTGAACTTCTCTTGCATGGCTTGAACGGCTTTAGCTACGTCGGTCATGGTGTATTCCTTATTAAGTGATGTAAGCGACCCTGGGGCCGCAACAGGCCGGTGCTCATCGGTAGGTGATGAGCGCCGGCACCCTCAGCAACTGCACGTGGGCCTGGTTGTTGAAGGAAGCCAGCGCCACCTCGCGGCCACGAAACTTCAGCTGGCTGAGCGAGGTGTTGACGATCTGCCAGTTCAGCGCGAACGCCTGGCTGGGGGTGATGCCGGTGATCAGGTGGAGCAGGGCGGTGATGGTGCCGCCGGAGGTGAAGATGGCAATGTTGTCGCCTTGCCCGGCCTCGCGCAGCAGGCGTTGCAGGCCGTCGTGCACCTGCTCGACGAAGGCCTGCCAGCTTTGCAGGCCGTCGACATCGTGCTCGCCGCCGTGCCAGCGCTGCACCAGCAGGGCGAACAGGCGCTGGAACTCGCTGCGGTTGTCGCGGGCATTGCGCAGGATGTGCAGCGCCTCGGGCTCGTCCGGCAGCAGGCCGGGCAGCAGCGCGCGGATGACGGCGTCGGCGTCGAATTCGTTGAAGGCAGGGTCGGTTTCCAGGCTGGGTACCGCGCTGCCGGCAGCCTGCAGGCGGGCCAGGGCCAGGCGTGCGGTGTGCTGCTGGCGGCGCAGGTCCCCGGCCACGCAGCGATCCAGGCGCAGGCCCAGCTGGGCGAGGTGATCGCCCAGTGCTTCGCTCTGGGCAATGCCGGTCGGCGACAACACGTCGTAGTCGTCGGCACCAAAGGAGGCCTGGCCATGTCGAATGAGGTAGATGCTGCCCACGTCGTATGCCTGGAGTGAAGGTTCTGGCGAGGGTAGGTGGCCGATGGCGGCCTGTCAACGAAAAAACATACAAGCGTTTGAAAAGGTCGTTTGAACTGCGTTTCGGGGCGTTGCCCACGCTGGTGGAGGCGTGGCCGCGCCGGTATGCTTGGGCCACGTTTGGCGCCGTACGGGCGCAGACATGTTAAGGAGCTACTGTGGATTTTCTTGCTGAATACGCCAGCTTTCTGGCCAAGACCGCGACCCTGGTGATCGCGCTCCTGGTGGTGTTGTCGGCCATTGCCGGGTTGCGCGGCAAGGGCCGGCGCAAGGCCGGGGGGCAGTTGCATGTGACTCGCCTCAACGATTTCTACAAGGACCTGCGCGAGCGCCTGGAGTCGGGTCTGCTCGACAAGGCCCAGCTCAAGGCCCTGCGCAAGCAGCAGGCCAAGCGCGACAAGCAGCAGAAGAAAAAGCCCGAGGACAAGCCGCGGGTGTTCGTGCTGGATTTCGACGGCGACATCAAGGCCTCGGCCACCGAGAGCCTGCGCAATGAAATCACCGCGCTGCTGACCCTCGCCACGCCCAAGGACGAAGTGGTACTGCGCCTTGAAAGCGGTGGCGGCATGGTGCACAGCTACGGCCTGGCCTCCTCGCAGCTGGCGCGTATCCGCCAGGCCGGCGTGCCGCTGACGGTGTGCATCGACAAGGTGGCGGCCAGCGGCGGCTACATGATGGCCTGCATCGGTGACAGGATCGTCAGTGCGCCCTTCGCCATTCTGGGCTCCATCGGGGTGGTGGCGCAGTTGCCCAACGTCAACCGCCTGCTGAAAAAGCACGATGTAGACTTCGAGGTGTTCACGGCGGGTGAGTACAAGCGCACCGTGACCGTGTTTGGCGAAAACACCGAGAAGGGCCGCGAGAAGTTCCAGGAAGACCTGGACGTGACTCATCAGCTGTTCAAGGATTTCGTCTCGCGTTACCGCCCGCAGTTGCACATCGATGAGGTGGCCACCGGCGAGGTCTGGCTGGGTGTGGCGGCATTGAACAAGCAACTGGTGGACGAGCTGCGCACCAGTGACGAATACCTGAGCGAACGCGCTCGCGATTCGAACCTGTATCACCTGCATTTTGCCGAACGCAAGAGCCTGCAGGAGCGCGTTGGCCTGGCTGCCAGCGCCTCCATCGAGAACACCCTGGTGGGCTTGTGGAGCCGTCTGGGCCGCTGGCGCTGAGCAATATGTAGCACTTCACCTGCGTCATGATGGGGTCTGCTTGGGGTTCAATCTACCCCGAGGACCATCATGACCACTCCCACCGATTCCACCGACACCTATGTCACCCCGGGGCCGCACGGCCCCTTCATCCATCAGCGCATGCCTGACTGGCTCAAGCACTCCACCCCTGCAAGTTTCGCGGCCCTGAGCCGGCCCTGGGGTGCCGAACAGCACCAGGGCGCAGGGGATGCGCCGGCGCCCTGGTTCAGCAATGCCCGCGAGGACCAGCGCCAGGCACTGCTCGCCTGCCAGCAGCACGCCCGCGCCTGCGCCGACGCGTTGGCGCGTACCCTGCGCCCCCTCAAAGGCATCGTCGAGTTCGCCGAGCCGCTGCTCAAGGCCAGGCTCAAGCGCGACTTGCAGCGCGACGACGACGTCAACACCCACGAATTCGTGCACGTTACCCACGACACCGAACTGCTGGGTGCGCTGGTGCGCGTGGTGCCCAGGCGCCAGAGCCTGCTGCAGGCGGCGCTGCAGAACTTTGCCCGGGATGCCGAATTCGACGCCGGTACGGCCCTGGCGGCCAAGGGCGCATTTTCCATGGCTCTGGTACCTGGCAGCGAGCACGCGCCGCGCTATCGCTACGTTTACAGCAGCAAGCTGGCGGTGGCCCCGCGCGACTTTGCCCGTGTGTGCCATGAGCTGGACCTGGGCAAGCAGTACCAGGACCACCTGGCTGCAGTGTACGAGGCGCCGGCCACCCATGATCGGGTTCGCCGGCAGTCCATCGAGGCCTACAAGGCGCGCCTGCGCGTGCGCACCTGGATTGCGGCGATGAAGGGCGAGATTGGCGAGGCTGCCCGCAGCGCCTTGCTCGGCTGGCTCGATGGCACCGGTGCCGCCCAGTACAACGGCAAGCCCCTGGTGTTCAGCACCCTGGAAATGTTCGGCATTGGCTTGTCCGGTATCTGGGTGGCCAGTGCCGACCGCCTGCTCAGCGAGCAGACCGAGCCTGTGCTGGTGTATGTGCCTGGCGCGCCCCTGTACCCGCTCAAGGAATACCCGAGCATCGAGGCGTTCAAGCGCGACCTGCGCATCAACCTGATTTCGCCGGCCTATCAGCAGGCCATGCGCGCGTGTGTGGCCCGGGCCGATGAAGAGCGCTTCTTCGGGCTGCTGGAAAGCAATCTGTTTCACCTGGTCGATGGCCAGCACGGGCTGCTGGAGCGCCAGCCCAACCTGGAGGCGGACCTGTACCTGCGTGAACACCGTGTGGAAGATGACCTGTTCGAGTTGCAGCATCGACGCCTGATCGAGAAGGCCAAGGCTGATGCGCGGCACCTGGCCGTGCCCAGTGCCGACGCGGACGAAGCGGCCCGCGAGGCGCGCCTGGCGTACTGGGAAAGCATCGGTCTGAACGTGCTCAACAGCGCCGCCTTCTTCGTACCCGGGCTGGGGGAGGTGATGGCGGTGGTGGCGGCCGGCCAGTTGATCGGGGAGGTGGTCGAGGGCATCGAGGACTGGGAGGTGGGTGATCGCGAGCTGGCCATGGCGCACCTGCAGTCGGTGGCACTGAACATTGCATTCGCCGTGGGCCTGGGGCTTGCCCTCAAGCCGTTGGCCGTCGGGCCGGGCAGCGAGTTGCTGGAAGGCACAGTCCAGATCAGGCTGGCCAACGGGCAGTACCGGCTGTGGAAGCCGCAGCTGGAGCCCTATGCCGCGGATGTCGATCTGTCGGGGGTCGTGCCGGACCTTCAGGGGCGCTACAGCGTGGGCGACAAGACCTACATTCGTGTGCAGGGCCGCGCCTACGAGGTGGTCGGCACCGAAGCGGGCCAGTACCAGGTCCGCCATCCTCGCGATGACGCCTACCAGCCGCCGGTGGTGCACAACGGCGCCGGGGCCTGGCGCCTCGAGGCCGAAGACCCGCAGCAGTGGGAAGGCCTGACGTTGTGGCGGCGCCTGGGCCATCTGGTGGACGGCATGGGTGACGAGGACCTGCTGAACATGGCCGCCATCACCGGCATCGACGAGGCCCGCCTGCGCCGCCTGCACAGCAACAACGAGCCTTTGCCGGCGTTGCTCGGCGACAGCCTGGTGCGCTGGCAGATGAGCCGCAGGGTGGCGGATGTGATTGCGGCCATGCGCGACGGGCAACCACTGGCCACCGAGCTCGATGCCTTGCCCCTGGCCTTGCTCACACGCATGCCGGGTTGGCCGGCCGGTGTGCTGGTGCGGGTGATGGAGGACGGGCAGCTGGTCAAGGAGTACGGTACGCCGCTGAGCGCCGACAACCGGACCCTGTCGATCACGCGCCAGGAACTGGTCGACGGTCGCTTCCTGACAACGCTGCTGCAGGGCTTGACCGAACAGGAAGAGAAGGCCCTGTTCGGCCCCTACCTGGCCAGGACCGAGGCTGGTCGCCTGACGCAATTGCGTGAAGCCTATGCCCGTTACGCCAGCGTCAACCGCAGCCAGGTGTTCGACAGCCTCTACCGCGCCGACCCGGTGCAGGAGGTGGCGGGCATGGCGGTGGTACGCAAGCAGTTTGCCGGGCTGGCGTGGCGGCAGGCCAGAGAGCTGGTCGAGAGTGCCAGCGTCAGCGAGCGAGCGCAGCTCACCGCCAACCCGCCGCGGGTGCCGTTGCGCCTGGCCGAACAGGCCCGCTGGCTGGCGGAGCAGGCGCGCGTGGTGCGTGCCCGTGAGGGCCTCTACCTGGGCTACACCGATCGCCTGGACTGCCTGAAGGTTGCCATGGACCAGTTGCAGGCCTTGCCGGGTTGGTCTGGCGATGTGCTGTTGCAGGTACGTGAGGGCAGCCCGTGGGGCGATGAGCTCAAGGCGGTCGGGCGCAGCACGGCCACCGGCACCAAGCGTATTCTCGCGCGGCTGGACGAAGGCTATCAGGCCTATGACAGCGAGCATAACGCGCTGGGCGGGGTGGAGCCGTTGTGCGCCGCCATGCTGCATGCGCTGCCCGACAGCGAGCGCGTGCTGCTGGGCCTGAACATCAACCAGGCCGACGCGTTGCGCCTGATGTTGGCCGAGAATGCCGCCAAGGATACGGCTGCGGTGCGTAGCAGCATCGGCGTGCGTCCGCGCACGCGCTGGTTCAAGCCGCCAATGCGCATGCTCGATGGCCAGATCGGTTATCCGCTCAGTGGCCGGCGCCCGTTTGGCAGGCCGCAGACGCCGGTGCAGCGGGCCCGGGCGCTGTACCCCGACCTGGCGGTGGACGAGGTGCAGGCCTTTTTGCAGGAGCTAGGTGAGGGGCTCAGTGAGGAGGAGCTGCTGGTCAAGCTTGAGGGGCGTCGCCAGGAACTGTTCAAGCTGATCGATGAGCTGACCGCCTGGCGCAACGATCAGTCCGTGAGTTTCGCCACCCGTCGCCACCGGGAGGTGGCGGCCGATCGCATCGAGCGTTGCTGGCGGCGCCAGACCAGCCCGGTGGTAACCTTTGAAGGGCGAACCGTCGGCTACACCCTCAACCTGTCGGAGACGCGCCTTGACGGTCTGCCGATTCTGAGTGCCGATTTCAGCCATGTGGCGTCGCTGTTCATGCGCGACATGCAGTTGAGTGAGTTGCCCGAGGCCTTTATCGAGCAGTTTGCCAATACGCGCTGGCTCAACCTTTCCAACAACCTGTTCAGCACCCTGCCTGCCGCGCTGGAAGCCATACCGCGCATCACCCGGCTGACGTTCAGCTACAACAGCCTGGTCATGGATGCTGCTGCCAATGCGGTGCTGGCCAAACTGGTTCGCCTGAGAATCCTCAACCTGGACCATAACCCGTTGATAACCGCGCCCGATGTTTCGACCCTGGTCGACCTGCGCGGGCTCAGGCTGCAGCACACGGGCATCAGTACCTGGCCGACCGGCCTGATGGACCTTGACATGCTCGAAGAGGTCGACCTGCGCGCCAACAACATTCAGGTGGTGCCGCAGGACGTGCTGGCGCCCTCAGCCGAGCGTGTCGATCGGGTGTTGAGGATCAATCGGGTCACCAGCCTGCACGGCAACCCGATCGATGCCGACAGCCAGGTCAGGCTGACGGTCTATCGTCAGCGCACGCGTATCAGCTTTGGCGTGACGCCGAACCTGCGCGTCCATTTTGCGCCCGAGCCGATGGCTGCTGGTGCCACGGCCTGGCTTGCCGGTGCAGATGCGGTGCAGGCGGCCGAACTGCAGGCGATGTGGGATGCGCTCAAGGCCGAACCGGGCACCGGCGAACTGTTCCGGCTGTTCGATGACCTGGGGGAGACGTCCGATTTTCGCGAGACCTACGACGACCTCAAGCAGCGGGTGTGGGCGCTGATCAAGGCAGTGAGCGCCAACATGGCGCTGCGCGAGGAGGTACTGCAGACCCTGGACAGCGTGCGCAATTGTGGCGATGCGGTGATCCTGGTGTTCAGCCAGCTTGAGGTGCAGGTGCTGATCAACCAGGCCCTGGCGCTGGGTACCCAGCTGGGTGCCGAGTGGTCACTGATGAAGCTGGCGCGCGGGCTGTATCGTCTGGAGCAGGTCGAGCTGATTGCCCGGCGGGTCATCGATGCACGTGTGCGTGCTGGCACGGTGGTGGACGAGGTCGAAGTGCGACTGGCTTACCGTACCGCGCTGACCGAGCCGCTCGAACTGCCGGGGCAGCCCAACACCATGCGCTACCGAGCCACTGCCCAGGTCAGCGATGCCGATATCAAGGCTGCGCAGAAGGAGATCGAAGAGGGCGAGACGCCGGCAGTGCTCAAGGCTTCGATTGCCCAGCGCGACTTCTGGGTCAGTTACCTGAAGGTGCAGTATGCCGAGCGCTACCAGCGCATCGCCAAGCCGCTGCACGCCCGCATGGAGGCCTTGCAGGCAGATGCCGATGCCGGGCACATCACCGAAGCGGCGTACCTGCGCCAGAGCCACGTACTGCAAGCCAACCTGGCCAAGGAGGAGAAAAAGTTGCTGGAGACGCTGACGGCAGAAATCTGGAACAGCGTGCCTGACCAGGTCACCCGGTTGTAAATTCGACGCCACAAAAAAAGGCCCCGCAAGGGGCCTTTTTCATGGGGCGGTGTTCAGCGTCGACGGAACAGCGGCTGCGGCTCGTCGGTGGCGGCCTGGTAGGTCACCGAGAAGTCCTGCAGGCTCTGCAGCGCTTCGACCGGGTCCTTGTCGGCCCGCAGGGCGAAGGCGTCGAAACCGCAACGCTTCATGTAGAACAGCTGGTCGCGCAGCACGTCGCCGATGGCACGCAGCTCGCCGGTGAACTTGTAGCGGTCACGCAGCAGGCGCGCATTGGAGTAGTTGCGCCCGTCGGTGAAGGCCGGGAAGTTCAACGCGATGACCTGGAAGCTGGCCACGTCATCGCCGATTTCCTCGGCTTCCTCGTCGGCATCCAGCCACACGCCCAGGCCGCCGTCGCGGGCCTTGAGGGCATGGGCGTGCTCGCGCCACAGGTGCAGCGGCACGATGTAGTCGTCGCAGTTGGTCAGTTCGTCCAGGGTGACGTCCTTGGGCAGCAGGTGCCAGGTTTCGTCGACGATCTGGTTGCCCTTAATGATTCGCTGCATAGACGCGCTCCTTGAAAGGGTCGATGCCAATACGTTGGTAGGTGTCGATGAAGCGCTCGTCTTCAGTACGTTTCTCGACGTACACATCGATCAGCTTCTCGATCACGTCCGGCATGTCGTCCTGGGCGAACGAGGGGCCGAGGATCTTGCCCAGGCTGGCGTCGCGGCTGGCGCTGCCCCCCAGGGACACCTGGTAGAACTCCTCGCCCTTCTTGTCCACCCCGAGAATGCCGATATGGCCGACGTGGTGGTGGCCGCAGGCGTTCATGCAGCCGGAGATGTTCAGGTCCAGTTCGCCGATGTCGAACAGGTAGTCCAGGTCGTCGAAGCGGCGCTGGATGGATTCGGCGATCGGGATCGACTTGGCGTTGGCCAGCGAGCAGAAGTCGCCACCCGGGCAGCAGATGATGTCGGTCAGCAGGCCGATGTTCGGCGTGGCGAAGCCGTTTTCACGCAGCTCCAGCCACAGCGCGTGCAGCTGGCGCTGCTCGACGTCGGCCAGGATGATGTTCTGCTCGTGGGAGGTGCGCAACTGGCCGAAGCTGTAGCGTTCGGCAAGGTCGGCCACCGCGTCCAGCTGCTTGTCGGTCAGGTCGCCCGGCGCCACGCCGGTCGGCTTGAGCGACAGGGTAACGGCCACATAGCCCGGCTTCTTGTGCGCCAGGGTATTGCGCGTGCGCCAGCGGGCGAAGCCGGGGTGCTGCTGGTCGAGCTCGGCCAGCTGGCTGTCGAGGTTGTCCAGCGCCAGGTAGTCGGGGTCGACGAAGTGCTTGGCCACGCGATGCACTTCGGCATCGGTCAGGGTGGTGCTGCCGCCGCGCAGGTGCTCCATTTCGGCGTCGACCTTCTGGGCGAACACCTCCGGCGTGAGGGCCTTGACCAGGATCTTGATGCGCGCCTTGTACTTGTTGTCACGGCGACCGTAACGGTTGTACACGCGCAGGATCGCGTCCAGGTAGCTGAGCAGGTCCTGCCAGGGCAGAAATTCGTTGATGAAGGCGCCCACCACCGGGGTACGGCCCAGGCCGCCGCCGACCAGCACGCGAAAGCCCAGTTCGCCGGCCGCGTTGTGCACCGGCTCCAGGCCGATGTCGTGCACTTCGATGGCCGCACGGTCGCTGGCCGAGCCATTGATGGCGATCTTGAACTTGCGCGGCAGGTACGCGAACTCGGGGTGGAAGGTGGTCCACTGACGCACGATTTCACACCATGGGCGCGGGTCGATCACTTCGTCGGCGGCAACGCCGGCGAACTGGTCGGTGGTGACGTTGCGCAGGCAGTTGCCGCTGGTCTGGATCGCGTGCATCTGCACCGTGGCCAGCTCGGCGAGGATCTCGGGGATGTCCTCCAGGGCTGGCCAGTTGTACTGCACGTTCTGCCGGGTACTGATGTGCGCGTAGCCTTTGTCGTAGTCGCGAGCGATTTTGGCCAGCATCCGGGTCTGGCGCGACGTCAGCTGGCCGTAGGGCACGGCTACCCGCAACATCGGGGCAAAACGTTGAATATAGAGGCCATTTTGCAGGCGCAGGGGGCGGAACTCTTCTTCGCTCAGCTCACCGGCCAGGTAGCGTCGGGTCTGGTCTCGGAACTGCTTGACGCGGTCCTCGATGATCCGCTGATCGTACTCGTCGTATACGTACATAGGGGTCCTGTTCTCAGGCTGCTTGCAGCTAATCGCGCGCACGGCCGCGCACTCCGGGGCGGAGCCGAGGCAAGATAGCAGTTTGCGTTTATGCGCAAAAGTGATGTTTTTGCATATGAAAAGAACTATATGGACTAAGTGAGACTGGCTAGCGTTTGGCTGTCACCTGAGCGTTGCCCGTGCCGTCGCGGTTATACTCGGCGCTTTGCGTTGCAGGAGCGTACTCGAATGCTCAAGGCCTTGTGCCTGTCGGTGTGGCTGGGCCTGTCGCTGGTGAGTGGCGCCCAGGCGGCCTCGGTGGTGTTTCTCAATCCGGGCAATGCCGACGAGACCTTCTGGGTCAGTTACTCGCGTTTCATGCAAGGCGCCGCGCAGAACCTGGGCATGTCCCTGCGAGTCGAGTACAGCGGGCGTGATCGCCAGCGTGTGCTGCATCAGGCGCGACAGGCGCTTCAGGGGCCGCAGCGGCCGGACTACCTGGTGCTGGTCAACGAGCAGTACGTGGCGCCGGAGATCATCCGCCTGTCGCGCGGCAGCGGGGTCAGGCTGTTTCTGGTCAACAACGGCCTGACAGTCGACCAGGCGCGGCAGGTGCACGAGTATCCGGACCGTTATCCGCCGGTCCTCGGCACCCTGACCGGCAACGACGAGGAGGCCGGCTACCGCATGCTCAAGACGCTGGTCGAGCAGTTGCCGCCCGCTGCCCTAGAGCAGGGCGTGGACCTGCTGGCGTTCTCGGGGTTGAAGCACACCCCGGCAGCGCAGTTGCGTGAGCAGGGCATGCACCGGGCGTTGGCCGAGTTGCCCGGCGTGCACCTGCGCCAGCTGGTGTATGGGGAATGGAGTCGCCAGCGCGCCTATGAGCAGGCGCAGTTGCTGGGTGCGCGTTATCCGCGTACGCAGCTGGTGTGGTCGGCCAATGACGAGATGGCGTTCGGCGCGATGCAGGCATTCGAGGAGGCCGGGCGGGTGCCGGGCCGGGATGTGCTGTTCAGTGCGGTGAACAGTTCGCCGCAGGCCCTGCAGGCGCGAATCGAGGGTCGATTGAGCGTGTTGATGGGCGGGCACTTTTCTCTGGGCGGGTGGGCCATGGTGCTGCTGCACGATGATGCGCAGGGCGTGCCGATCGGTCAGTTGCTCGCCCGGCCGCGGCCGGTGCCGGTGCTTCAGCTGATCGATGCGGTCAAGGCACGGCGCTGGCTCACGCTTGAACAGCAGGGCGACTATGGGCTGGATTTCAAGGGGTTCAGCGCCGTTGGCAAGGCGCCAGGGTATCGATACCCGTTCCTGAAGGACGCGATGGACTACTAACCGACGAGCTGTACAAAAACCCTGCTTGAGCAAAGGGCATTGCTGGACTTAACTGCATCAGGTGCAGTGCATTCCCATAACCACAACAAGAGGCAATGCAATGGGAAATCCAAGCAAGGCAAGCAAGCCGGACAGCAGTGTCGATGCGTGGGCGATACTCTGCCTGATTGTACTGGTGGTCGTGACGGCGGTTTACTGGGTCAGTCACCAATAGGCCAAGCCGCAAGAGCGAATCAACCCGCTCTTGCGGACATGCCGGTACAGCACCACCCTCAAGCCTTCAGCAAAGCCTCCGGTGCCTCGGCAGGCACCGGTCGCCCGATGGCCTGCTCGACCCGGCGCGCCACCACCGGGTCATCGGCAAAGGGTATGAGGCTTGCCTGGTCATCCACCTGGTCGCTATGGCGCCTCAGGCAGGCGCTGGTGATCAGGTAGAAGAACACCAGTCCGGTCACGCAATACAACCCATATGCCCAGCCGTTCATTCGCTGCCCCTTACGCCATCTGCGCGTTGTCCAGTGCCAGTTTCGGGTCTGCCACGCGTACCGTGCGCCAGGTGTTCCAGGCCATCAGCAGCATCCCGCTCAGGAAGCACACGCCACCGACGAAGCGCACGATGAAGCCCGGGTGGCTGGCCACCAGTGCCTCCACGAACGAGTAGGTGAGGGTGCCGTCGTCGTTGATGGCGCGCCACATCAGGCCCTGGGTGATGCCGTTGACCCACATCGAGGCGATGTACAGCACGGTACCGATGGTGGCCAGCCAGAAGTGCAGGTTGATCAGCCCGATGCTGTACATCTTCTCGCGGCCGAACACCTTGGGAATCATGTGGTACAGCGCGCCGAAGGTGATCATCGCCACCCAGCCCAGCGCACCCGCATGCACGTGGCCGATGGTCCAGTCGGTGTAGTGCGACAGGGCGTTGACGGTCTTGATCGCCATCATCGGGCCTTCGAAGGTCGACATGCCGTAGAACGCCAGCGACAGCACCAGGAAACGCAGGATCGGGTCGCTGCGCAGCTTATGCCAGGCGCCCGAGAGGGTCATCATGCCGTTGATCATGCCGCCCCAGCTCGGGGCCAGCAGGATGATCGACATCGCCATGCCCAGCGACTGCGCCCAGTCGGGCAGGGCGGTGTAGTGCAGGTGGTGCGGGCCTGCCCAGATGTACAGGGTGATCAGCGCCCAGAAGTGCACGATCGACAGGCGGTAGGAGTACACCGGCTTGCCGACCTGCTTGGGCACGAAGTAGTACATCATCCCCAGGAAGCCGGTGGTCAGGAAGAAGCCCACCGCGTTGTGGCCGTACCACCACTGCACCATCGCATCGGTGGCCCCCGCGTACACCGGGTAGGACTTGAACCAGCTGACCGGAATCGACAGGTGGTTGACCACGTGCAGCATCGCGATGACCACGATGAAGGCCCCGAAGAACCAGTTGCCGACATAGATGTGCGTGCCCTTGCGGCGCAGCAGGGTGCCGAAGAACACCACGCCATAGGCCACCCACACGATTGCCATCCACACCGCGCCGGTGAATTCGATCTCGGCGTATTCCTTGGTGGTGGTAAGGCCCAGGGGCAGGCTCAGCAGCATGATCACGATGGTCGCCTGCCAGCCCCAGAAGGTGAAGGCGGTCAGCCAGTCGCTGTAGAGGCGTACCTGGCAGGTGCGCTGCACCGCGTAGTAGCTGGCGGCAAATTGCGCGCTGCCGGCGAAACCGAAGATCACCAGGCTGGTGTGCAGGGGGCGCAGGCGGCCGAAGGTGGTCCAGGGCAGGTCCAGGTTGAGCTCCGGCCAGAC
Source organism: Pseudomonas sp. PS01300 (assembly GCF_029960155.1). NCBI lineage: Bacteria > Pseudomonadati > Pseudomonadota > Gammaproteobacteria > Pseudomonadales > Pseudomonadaceae > Pseudomonas > Pseudomonas sp. PS01300. The sequence continues at coordinate 23,932 of NZ_JASCPN010000054.1, forward strand.
CAGTTGCGAGGCGATCCATACGCCCATGGCCATGCCGACGATGCCCCACACCACCGTCATGACCACGAACTGCCGGACCACCTTGTAGTTGTAGGCCTGTGCCTGTTGATGAGTACTCATGGCTGTTTATCCGCGTTTCCTTCCTAGCCCACCCCCCGACGGGACGAGCACAGGCGCTGACTCTAGAAAGCCTGCCGCAGACAAAACAGACTCAGAAACAGGCCTTATATACGGATCAGATAAAAGCCCTGTATTCATTGGGCAAAAGCGCTACTGATCTGTAACAGGTGCGACATTTGAACGCTGTTATGCGGCCTAAATCGCCGTCAACGGGGTGACCATCGGCCGCAGCCAGGGTTCATTGGAATTATCTTGACATCACCGCGAAACGCAGTAGAGAATTTCACAAACTTTGCGCGCAAAGTTTTTGCAGGCAGGGGCTTTCTGTCGTTGTTGCAGGCGTTGCGCGATCCGATACGACACTTAACGCGCCAGGGCTAACGGGACGACGCAGGTGCGCATCCCGCGCACGCATTCGGCACCGGAAAATATAATAACGAAGGGAGCAACAGATGAAGCTTTCCAAAGAATTGGTCCTCCAGGCAAAGGCGACATTCGGTACGCCTACCTACCTGTATGACGAGGCGGTGCTGCGCAGCAGTTTCAATGAACTGCGCGACGCCTTGCCCGACTGCGTGGATATCTTCTACGCGCTCAAGGTCAATCCGAATCTGTCGCTGGTGAAGCTGATCCGTTCGTACGGCGGCAACACCGAGGTCTGTTCGCTGGGCGAGCTGGAAATCGCCCTGAAGGCGGGCGTTGCACCCCAGGACATCATTTTCCTGGGCCCCTACAAGAAGCCCGAGGAACACCGCCGGGCGCTGGAAGTGGGGGTGTTCGCCATCGTCGTCGAATCCGAAACCGAACTGCGCGCGCTCTCTGCCCTGGCCGGCTCGCTGGGCTGTACCGCACCGGTGGCCATTCGCATCAATCCCAATTTCTCGGCCTCGGGCTCGCCCTGGAAGATGGGCGGGCGCCCGACCCACTTCGGTATCGAGGAAGACACCGCAGTGGCCAATTTCGGCCAGTACCTGGCGCTGCCCAACCTGCATATCAAGGGCATTCACGTCTACAACGGCACCAAGATCCTCGACGCCCAGTCGGTGTATGACAATGCCAGCTACATCCTCGACCTGTACCGCAACCTCACCCTTCGCTACGACCTGGACCTGAGCATGGTCGACGTCGGCGGCGGCCTGGGCATCAAGTACTACGAGAACGAAAAGGAACTCGACACCCGTCAGCTCAAGCAGCTGCTGGCGCCGCTGTTCGACAGTTTCCATCGCCAGTTCCCGCGTACCCGCATCATCGTCGAGTCCGGCCGTTTCGTGGCCGGCAAATGCGGCGCGCTGCTGGTCACCGTCGACAACATCAAGCACAACCACGGCAAGACCTTCGCCGTGACCGACGGCGGCACCAACTGCCACGGTGCCGCGGCGGGCAGCGGCCAGGTGCTCAAGCGCAATTTTCGCATCGTGCACGCCACCGGCAGCAATGGCGCGCCGCTGCGCGAGTACCATATCTCCGGCCCGCTGTGCAGCCCCGACGACCTGCTGGGGCGTGACGTGCGCATCGAGACCCTGAGCGAAGGCGACCTGCTGGCGGTGACGGCCTCCGGTGCCTATGGCCCCACGGCCTCGCCCACCCTGTTCCACAGCCATGGTCACCCGGCCGAGGTGATCGTCAGCCACGGCCGCCTGTTCCTGGCCAGGGCCCGTCAGACCGCACTGGAGATCCGCGACAGCCACGCCGACGTGGCGCTGGACGACATGCTCGCCGCCCCGGCCAGCGCACCTGCTGCCAGCAGCGCACCGGGCGTGACGGCCAGCGGCGCCACGCAGGCGCAACTGATCGAGATCCTGCGGGTGGTGCTCAAGCTGCCAGCCAGTACCGAGGTGCGTGCCGACTCGCACCTGCGTGACCACCTGGGGCTCGACTCGCTCACCTCGATGGAGCTGCTGGTCAGCCTGGAGGACGAGATCGAAGGCTTCTTCGTCAACCCCGACACCATTGCCCCCGGGCACTTCAATACCGTGACGACGCTGGCGCAGTACATCGACGCCAACCGCCAGAACGCCCCCGAAACCGCCTCGCAAGGCCAGCCAGAGGTACAGTATGAGCCGGTCTAGCGTGCTCCTGCAGCAGGTACTGGAGGCCAGCAACGGCCTGTACCCGCGCAAGGCGGCAGTCATCTATGCCGATGAAACCTACACCTATGCCGACCTCGACGATTCCAGTTCGCGGCTGGCCTCGGGCTTGCAGGCCTGTGGCCTGCAGCGTCAGGAACGGGTGGTGCTGTGCCTGGGCAACCGGGTAGAAACCATCTGTGCCTTCTGGGGTGTGCTCAAGGCCGGTGGCGTGGTGGTCAATGTCGGCCTGGAGACCCACGCCGAGGGCCTTGACTACATCGTGCGGGACGCCGAGGCCTCGGTGCTGATCACCACCTCGGAGAAGTTCGCCAGCCTGTCGGTGGACACCCCGAGCCTGCCGTACCTGCGCACCATCGTGCTGCTGGACGGCGAGGCCGACTCGGCGCTGACACGCACCTTCGAGGGTGTGCTGATGCAGGGCAACGGAGCTCCGGTGCCTTGCGGCACGCTGGACCTGGACCTGGCCGCGATCATCTATACCTCCGGGTCCACCGGCGAGCCCAAGGGCGTGATGCTGACCCATCGCAACATGCTCGCGGCGCTGTCGTCGCTGCACACCTACCTGGGCTACAACGACAGCGACCACGTGCTCTGCTCGTTGCCGCTGTCGTTCGACTATGGCCTGTACCAGATGATCATGGCGCTGAGCGCGGGCGCCACCCTGGTACTGGAAAAGGAATTCACCTGGCCGATCTTCCTGATCAAGAAGATCCGCCAGTACCAGATCACGGTCATCCCGTTCGTGCCCACCATGCTCATGCTGCTGCATGAGTACGCGAGCAAGCGCAACGCCAGTTTCGAGCACGTGCGCATGGTCACCAATACCGGCGCGGCGCTCAAGCCGCCGCACATTGCGCAGATGAAGGCGCTGTTTCCGCAGGCGCAGATCTTCTCCATGTACGGCCTGACCGAGTGCAAGCGCTGCACCTACCTGCCGCCAGAGGACATCGACAGCAAGCCGGGCAGCGTCGGCATCGCCATTCCCAACACCGAGTTGTGGCTGATCGACGAGCACGGCCAGCGCATCGACCAGGCCCACCAGGTGGGCCAGTTGGTGATTCGCGGCGCCACGGTCATGGCCGGCTACTGGCGCAACCCGCAGGCCACGGCGAAAAAGCTCAAGCCAGGCCCCTATCCCGGGGAGAGCGTGCTGCATACCGGCGACTACTGCCACCTGGACGAAGACGGCTACCTGTATTTCGAAGGCCGGATGGACCACGTGATCAAGTCCCGCGGCATGAAGGTCAGCCCGGCGGAAGTGGAAGACTTCTTCTATGCCATGGCAGGCATCGACGCGGCAGCGGTGGTCGGTGTCGAGGATGCTGCGGCCGGCGAAGGGCTGTGGGCTTTCGTGACCTTGAGCCAGGGCGTCACGCTCAGCGCCGAGCAGTTGCTCGAACGCTGCCGCGCCGGGCTCGAGCCGCACAAGGTGCCACTGGCAATCAGTATCGAGCTCACCTTGCCGCGCACCGCCAACGGCAAGTTCGACCTCAAGCAGTTGCAACACACGGCACGCTCGGCGCAGCTGGCGGCCGCCGGCTGACAGGCGCTGCGGGTGTTGCCCGTTACCTCGAAACAGTGCTTACGCAGGGAGTATCTACATGCGTCTTGGCAATAAAGGCAGGGACCAGACCCTGGACGTCAACGGGCAGACGTTTGCCCTGCGGGTCTGGGGCGAGGAGGGGGCTCATCCGGTATTGGCCGTGCATGGCTGGCTGGACAACGCCGCCTCGTTCGAACAGGTGGCGCCGTACCTGAAGGATTGCTTCGTGGTGGCACCGGACCTCGCCGGGCACGGACGCTCGGACCATCGGCGTGCCGACAGTGGCTACTATCTGTGGGAACATGCCGACGACATGAATACCCTGGTCGAGTGCATGGGCTGGAAGCGCTTTTCGGTGATCGGCCATTCCATGGGCAGCGGCATCGCGTCGATCCTGGGGGCGATGAACAAGTCCATCGACAGCATGATCTTCCTCGATGGCATGGGCGCTCCGTTCACCATCGCCGAAGAAGACACCGTGGAGCACCTGAAGAAGGCCCATCGCCTGATGCGCCTGGCCCTGCGCACCCGCCTGCATGGGTTCTCGGCCCCCGACAGCGTGCAGTTCAGCAGCGTCGAGGCGGCGGTCAACGAGCGGCGCAACAGTATCGACGGCCTGCTCTCGCCGGCCTCGGCACGCCTGCTGGCCATGCGCGACCTGCTCAGCGTGGGGGATGGCTACCGCTGGCGTCACGACCCGCGGCTGGTGCTGCCCGAACCGATGCAGCTGACCGAGCGTCAGGCCTGCGACTTCCTGCGCCAGATCAGTTGCCCGCTGCATGTGATGCTCGGGCGCCAGGGCCTGTTTGCCGGCCCGGAATTCGACAAGCGCAAAAAAGCGTTGCCCTGGGCCAGCCGTGTGCACTGGCATGATGGCGGGCACCATTTTCATCTCGAAGCGGCAAGTGACAGCCTGATCGCACAGATCAACACCGCCCTTGCGCAAAACGAGCAGGGCCCGGTGCGACGAATAGCCAATGAGTAACGGAGTAGGCGTGTGAAAGAGTTCTGGATTGCCCCGTCGATGCTGGCGGCCGATTTTGCCCGGTTGGGCGAGGAAGCCGAGCGGGTTCTGGCTGCCGGTGCCGACGTCATCCACATCGACGTGATGGACAACCACTACGTACCCAACCTGACCATGGGGCCGCAGTTCTGCAAGGCCCTGCGCAGCTACGGCATCACCGCGCCGCTGGATGTGCACCTGATGGTCACCCCCGTGGACCCGATGATCCAGGCATTTGCCGAGGCGGGTGCCGACTACATCTCGATTCACCCCGAGGCCACCGTTCACCTGGACCGCTCCCTGCAACTGATCAAGGATCTGGGGTGCAAGGCGGGCCTGGCCTTCAATCCGGCCACAGGGCTGGAGGAATGCAAGTATGTGTTCGACAAGCTCGACCTGTTGTTGCTGATGTCGGTCAACCCCGGCTTCGGCGGGCAGTCGTTCATCCCGGCGGTCTTGCCCAAGATCGAAGCAGCGCGCAAGCTGATCGATGCCAGTGGCCGTGACATCCGCCTGGAAGTGGATGGCGGGGTCAACCTTCACACCATCGGCCAGGTCGCTGCGGCCGGTGCCGACATGTTCGTGGCCGGTACGGCGATCTTTTCCCAGCCCGATTACCGCGCCACGCTCCACGCCTTGCGCAGCACGATTGCCGATGCCGCCCCGCGGCGCCAGTCATGAGCTGTGCAGTGAATTTCGCGAACCAGCATGAGTTACCCGTCCTTGCACAATAATACGTTTATCAAGGCCTTGCTGCGCCAACCCACGGCGCATACGCCTGTCTGGCTGATGCGCCAGGCCGGCCGCTACCTGCCCGAGCATCGTGCCCTGCGTGCCAGGGCCGGCTCGTACCTGGACCTGGTGAAGAACCCGGACCTGGCCACCGAGGCCAGCCTGCAACCGCTGCGCCGTTTCAGCCTGGACGCCGCCGTGGTGTTCGCCGACATGCTCAGCCTGCCCGACGCCATGGGGCTGGGCCTGTACTGCGTGAACGGCGATGGCCCGCGCTTTCGTCACCCCTTGCGTGACGAGGCGGCCATCGAGCGCCTGCGCGTACCCGAACCCGAGGCGCTGGAGCACACCTACCAGACCCTTGCCCAGGTGCGTCACGAACTGGAGGGCAAGGTGCCGGTGGTGGGCTTTGCCGCAAGCCCCTGGACCCTGGCCTGCTACATGGTCGAGGGTGGCCCGCCGGGCGACTGCCAGTTGATCAAGAAGATGCTCTACCGTCGCCCGGAACTGCTGCACCGGTTGCTCAAGGTGCTCGGTCACGCGGTGGCTGCCGACCTCAATGCACAGATCGAGTCCGGCGCCCAGGCGGTGATGCTGGTGGACAGCTTCGGCGGTGTGCTGGCCGACGCTGCCTATCGGCGTTTCTCCCTGTATTACCTGCGTGAAGTGCTGGCGCGCCTGCACAAGACCCAGCATGGCGTGCGCATTCCCTCCATCGTGCATACCCGTGGTGGCGCCCAGTGGCTCAGCCCGCTGGCCGACAGCGGCGCCGATGCGCTGGGCCTGGACTGGACGTGTGACCTGGCGCTGGCACGCCAGCTGGTGGGCAACTGCGTGGCGCTGCAGGGCAACCTCGACCCGGCCGTGCTGCTGGCAGACGAGGCGAGCATTCGCCGCGAGGTGCGACGCACCCTGCAGACGTTCGGACCACCGGCGGCCGGTTTCGGCCACGTGTTCAACCTGGGGCAGGGCATTTCGCCGGCCACTTCGCCAGAGGCGGTTGCAGTACTGGTCGACGCGGTGCATCACTACAGCCGCGTCGCGGGAGGTGTGCATGCTTGACCCGACGTTCGACTTCGACAAGATGCTGTGTTTCTCGCTGTATTCGACAGCCAACGCCATGGTTCGGGACTATGCCGAACCGCTCAAGCGCCGTGGCGTCACCTACCCGCAACTGCTGGTGATGGCCGGGTTGTGGGGCAAGGATGATGTGTCGATCAGCGCCTTGAGCGAGCTCACCCTGTTCGACCTGGGCACGTTGACGCCAATCGTCAAGCGCCTGGCGGATGCGGGGTTCATCACCGTGTACCTGGACCCCAGCGACCGACGCCGGCGCAACCTGCTGCTGACCGACAAGGGCCGTGAGCTCAAGGCCGAGGCGGCGCAGGTGTTCAGCAACATGGCGTGCAAGATCGACCTGGGCGAGGGCGAGGTGGAGCAGGTGCTCAACGTGTGCCACCGGATCCGTACCCGCCTGCGCTGACCCGCACCCATTCGCCGGCAAGGCCTGCTCCTGTAGGAGCCAGCCTTGCTGGCGAACAGCCACACCACCCACCACATTGGCACACTCGCCAACCACCCTGGCAGCCAGCGAAACATCCCGCCTGCGGCGGCGCCATACACTCTCCTGGGATGTTCCCAACCATAACAAAAGGAGTGTTCATGACTGCCGGCACCGTACCCCTGCTAGCCAGTGTCCAGCGTTTTCTCGGACGCCAACACGGCCTGTACATCAATGGCGGCTGGCGGCCGTCCACCTCCAGCCAGACCCTTACCGTCTTCAACCCGGCCAACGGCCAACCCATTGCCGTGACCCCCGATGCCAGCGCCGAGGATGTCGACCAGGCCGTGCAATCGGCGCATCGGGCATTCGTCAGTGGCGTGTGGGCGCGCCGCGCCCCGGCCGAGCGCGAGCGTATCCTGCTGCGCTACGCCGATTTGCTCGAACAGCACGGTGAAGAGCTGGCCCAGCTCGAAACCCTGGAACAAGGCAAGTCGATCAACATCGCCCGCGCCTTCGAAGTCGGCAGTACCCTGAACTGGATGCGCTACACCGCCGGCCTCACCACCAAGATCTGCGGGCGCACCCTGGATGTGTCGATCCCGGTGCCCGAAGGTGCCCGCTACACCGCCTATACGCGCAAGGAGCCGGTCGGCGTGGTGGCTGGCATCGTGCCGTGGAACTTCCCGCTGATGATCGGCATGTGGAAGGTGATGCCCGCCCTGGCGGCCGGCTGCTCGATCGTCATCAAGCCCTCCGAGATCACCCCGTTGACCCTGATGCGCATGGCCGAGCTGGCCACCGAGGCCGGCATCCCGGACGGCGTGTTCAACCTGATCACCGGCAGCGGCAGCGTATGCGGCAGCGCCCTCACCAGCCACCCGCGGGTGGCGAAGATCAGCTTTACCGGCTCTACCGCCACCGGCAAGCACATTGCCCGTTCGGCGGTCGATCGCCTGACGCGCCTGTCACTGGAGCTGGGTGGCAAGAACCCGGCCATCGTGCTGGCCGACGCCGATCCGCAGCAGGTGATCGAAGGCCTGATGATGGGCAGCTTCCTCAACCAGGGGCAGGTGTGCGCTGCCAGTTCGCGTATCTATGTCGAGGCGCCGCTGTTCGACCGCCTGGCAGCGGACTTCGAGCAGGCGATCAAGAGGCTGAGCGTAGGCCCGGGCCTGGACCCCAGCGCGCAGATCAACGCCCTGGCTTCCGGCGCGCACCAGCAGTCGGTGCAGGCCTATCTGGCCGATGCCCGCGAGCAGGGCGCGCAGATCATCAGCGGTGCCAGCGCGCCGGATGCCAATGGCTACTACGTCAGCCCGTCATTGATCCTCAACCCCGACGACAACCTGCGCCTGACCCGCAGCGAAGTGTTCGGCCCGGTGCTGAGCCTGACCCGCGTGGCCGATGTGGAAGAAGCGCTGGCCCGCGCCAACGACAGCGACTATGGCCTGACCGCCAGCCTGTGGACCACCAGCCTCAAGTCGGCCATGGACCTCACCCCGCGCATCGAGGCCGGCACCGTGTGGGTCAACAGCCACACCCTGATCGATGCCAACATGCCGTTTGGCGGCTTCAAGCAATCCGGTACCGGGCGTGATTTCGGCGTCGACTGGCTGGACGCCTTCACCGAGACCAAGTCGGTGTGCATCCGCCACTGAGGCGGCTGGCAGGCCGCAGGCGCTCAGCTGTAGCGCTTGCGGTACTCGCCGGGCGACACGCCGAAGCGCTGCTTGAACGCGGTGGTGAAGTAGCTGCTGTTGGAGAAGCCCCAGGTGTACCCCAGCGCCGACAGCTTGAGGGTCGACTGCGGGTTGCGCAGGGTTTCGGCGCAGATGTCCAGGCGCCGGTTCTTGATGTACTGCGCGATCACCAGGCCCTTCTTGGCGAACACCCGGTACAGCCCGCGCATCGACACGCCGATGTCGCGCGCGATCATCTCCGGGCACAGCGCCTCGTCGGCAATGTGCGTCTCGATCAGCGCCAGGCTTTTGCGAAAGATGCGTTCATGCGGGTCGGGGTTGCTGTCGCTGCCGCACAGTGCCGGGCGCATCAGGCTGATCAGCGCATCGATCACCGCTTCGCTTTCGGCCAGGCTCACCTCGTCCAGCTGGGTCGAGGACAACAGCATCTGCTGGGCGAGCAGGGCGACCGGCGAGCCGGCCGGGATCTTGCGCCCGATCTCCACCGGGGTGAAGCGCAGCAGCTGGTCGACCCGGTCGTGGGGCAGTATCAGCGAGATCTGCTGGGAGGCATCGCCAAAGGTGAAGTCGCTGGGGCGTGCACTGTCGATCAGCAGGATGTCCCCCGGCATCAGCACTTCGCGGGCGTCGTCCTGGGCCATGTTGGCCATGCCCTTGAGCTGGAACACCGCAAAGTACTTGTGTTCGCTGCTGCGCTGCACCTCGCGCGGCGTGCGCAGCAGCCGCGCGTGAGAGCTGCTCACGTGACTGAAGCGCAGGGCGCCCAGCTGGCGGGGGCGAATCTCACCGCTGAACGCATCCCCCAGCGCGGCACCGTCGAACTCGCCGCAGGCATGGTTGATGTCGGCCAGCCATTGCTGGAAGTGCTGCTGGGCAGTAGCGGTATTCATGGGTCACACCTCACACCTGGCATTGTTGTTAGGGTGCATGTGATGGCTGGGGGCACGCGCTGCAGGTTAGCGCAGCCCGCCGAAGCGCCGGTAGAAGTTTTCGCTGGCATCGGGCAGCGGGCCGTCTGCGGTTTCCATCGCACTGCTCAGCCACTGTTCGGCCGGGGCACAGGTCAGTCGGTACAGGTTGCGGCACAGCTGGCGTGCGGCGCGGCCCTCCCAGTCGCCCGGCAGCAGTTCGTCGGGCAGGTGCGGGTCGCGCAGCAGCAGCTTGCGGTACTCGTGAATCAGCAACAGGCGCACCATGAAGCAGTCCATCGGCTGCAGGCTGTCCTGCTCGCGCAGCGCCTGCCACACCGGGCGAAACAGCTGGATGAACTCGCTGTACTGCGCCCCCAGTTCCTCGATACGCCAGCTTTCGCGCACCTGGGCACGCAAGGCGCGGGAGGCCATCACGTCCTGGCCGGTGGTCTCGAACAGGATGGTGTCTTCCAGCGCGTCCAGGTCCAGCAGGGTGGCGTTGATGTCGGTGCGGTCGGCCCGCGGGCTGGCCAGCACCACCGGCGAGATGGCGCCAAAGCCCTGCCATTCGAGCTCTTCGCGCACCTGCTTGCGCTTGTCGGCAGACAGCTGGGTGAGCATCGCCAGGTGCCAGGAGCCATCCCACTGCGGCACCACCGAGCTGTACACCCGCTTGAAGGCCTTGTCGAAACGCCGCCGCCCGGCACCGGTGAGGCTGTAGTAGCTGCGCCGGCCGACCTTTTCGGCGGTCAGCCAGCCTTCCTTGGTCAGGCGGAACATCGAGGTGCGGATCAGCCGCTCGTTGATGCCGAAGGGCTCGAGCAACTGGATCAGGCTGCCCAGCCACACGGTGCCGCCGTGGGGTTCGATGGCATCGCCATACAGGGTGACGATCAGCGAACTGGCACGGATCGGGATCTGTTCCTGGAAGCGGGTGACGAGCTGATTGAGGGGCGCGAGCGACGACATGGAGGATCCGCTGGGTGAAACCCCGGAATATAACTGCCGTTTGTCCTTCAAGGCCAGCGTTGCCGCCGGCACTTCAGGCCGTGTGGTTTTTCGGGCGGAACGTACTGTCGCTGACACGTCTGCGGTCCTGTTCGGGTTGGCTCAAGGGGCTGCATTCCACCATCTGCTCCAGGCAGCGCCGGGTCAGTGCGTGGTACTCGCCCGTGCCGCCCTGCTTCCAGTGCACTTCAGCGTCGCTCAGGCTGCGTTTTACCTGGGCCGGCGAGCCCACCACCAGCGAGCGGGGCGGGCAGTCGAAGCCGGCCTTGACGAAGGCGGTGGCACCGACGATCGAGCAGGCACCGATCACGGCGCCGTCCATGACCACCGCATTCATGCCCACCAGCGCATCGGCACCGATGCGGCAGCCGTGCAGCACGGCGCCGTGGCCCACGTGCCCGTTGCGCTCGATCACCGTGTCGCTGTCGGGGAAGCCGTGCATCACGCAGGTGTCCTGCAGGTTGGCGCCCTGTTCGAGAATGATGCGTCCGAAATCGCCGCGCAGGCTGGCCAGCGGGCCTACATAGCAGTCGGGGCCGACGATCACGTCGCCAATCAGCACCGCCGAAGGGTGCACGTAGGCGCTGGGGTCGATGACCGGGGTGATTCCGCCAAGGCTGTAGCAGGTCATGTCGGTTTCCTGTGGACGGGGATGACAGCGAATATAACGTATTGTTACTTGTTTGCAATGCTTCGATGTATCGCTTCTTGGCGCTTTACTCGCGATAAACGCAGTGTTTGCTGGGTTTGTTTGGCACGCATGGAAAATAAATAGACACAGACAAGTCGCGGTAATGTTGATTTTGTGTATCGTATTGTGGCTATACTCTGCCGCAATCGGCCTCGACCCAACAATAACAGCCAGCCTCGACTGGCCCGTGCGGTGACCGTCATGCCTGACACCCTGTTGCTTGATAACTCCCACGCCGGCATCTGCCTGGTGACGCTGCACCGCCCCGAGGTGCTCAATGCCCTCAACACCCGCCTGCTCGGCGAGCTGGCAGCCGAACTCGAGCGCCTGGAGCGTGACGACAGCTGCCGCGCCGTGGTGCTCACCGGCAGCCGCAAGGCGTTTGCCGCCGGCGCCGACATCAACGAGATGGCCGAGCGCGATGCGGTGGGCATCCTCAACGACCCGCGTGTTGCCTGTTGGCAGCAGATCAGCCGCTTCAGCAAGCCCCTGGTGGCGGCCGTCAACGGCTTTGCCCTGGGCGGTGGCTGCGAGCTGGCGATGCACGCCGACATCATCGTGGCGGGCGTGGATGCGCGTTTCGGCCAGCCGGAAATCAACCTGGGCATCATGCCTGGCGCCGGCGGCACCCAGCGTCTGCTGCGCGCGGTGGGCAAGTCCATGGCCATGCAGATGGTGCTCACCGGCGAGCCCATCGATGCGCGCACCGCGCAACAGGCCGGCCTGGTCAGCGAAATCACCCAACCCGAATTCACCGTCGAGCGCGCGGTGCAGATCGCCCAGGCCATCGCGCGCAAGGCCCCGCTGGCCGTGCGCCTGGCCAAGGAATCGCTGCTCAAGGCCATGGACACCGACCTTGCCAGCGGCCTGCGTTTCGAGCGCCACGCCTTCACCGTGCTGGCCGCCACCGATGACCGGCGCGAGGGCATCAGTGCCTTTCGCGAAAAACGCGCACCGGTGTTCACCGGCCGCTGAGTGCGCCGGCCCCTTTTACTTCAACCTTGCGAGCGGTACTGGTCATGACCTTCGAGCACATTCTTTTCGACATAGACGACGGCGTGGCCTTTCTGCGCCTGAACCGTCCCGAGCAACTCAACAGCTTCAACGCGCAGATGCACGCCGAAGTGAAGGAGGCACTCAAGCAGGTACGCGCCAATGCCCAGGTGCGTGTGCTGCTGCTTACCGGTGAGGGGCGCGGCTTCTGTGCCGGGCAGGACCTGTCCGACCGCAACGTCGCGCCCGGTGCGCAGATGCCCGACCTGGGCGAGTCCATCGAAAAATTCTACAACCCGCTGATTCGCGCCCTGCGCGATTTGCCGCTGCCGGTGATCTGCGCGGTCAATGGCGTGGCCGCCGGCGCCGGGGCGAACATCCCGCTGGCCTGCGACCTGGTGCTGGCGGCGCGTTCGGCCAGCTTCATCCAGGCGTTCTGCAAACTCGGCCTGGTGCCCGACTCGGGCGGTACCTGGTTCCTGCCGCGGCTGGTCGGCGTGGCGCGGGCCAAGGCCCTGGCGCTGCTGGGCAACAAGCTGTCGGCCGAGCAGGCCGAGCAGTGGGGGCTGATCTACCGCTGTGTCGACGACGAGGCCCTGCGCGACGAGGCCCTGGGCCTGGCGCGACAGCTGGCGACACAGCCCACCTCGGGCCTGGCACTGATCAAGCGCGGGCTCAATGCCAGCCTGGACAACAGCCTTGACCAGCAACTGGACCTGGAGCGCGACCTGCAACGCCTGGCCGGGCGCAGCGAGGACTACCGCGAGGGCGTGGCCGCCTTCATGGCCAAGCGCGCCCCCGTGTTCAAGGGGTGCTGAGCATGAGCGCACTGGACACAAGCGTTGTGGTGGCGGTGATCGGTGCCGGGGCCATGGGCGCCGGCATTGCCCAGGTGGCGGCGCAGGCCGGGCATCCGGTGCTGCTGCACGACAGCCGCCCGGGGGCGGCGAGCGCGGCCATCGAGGGGCTGGGTGTGCAACTGGGCAAGCGGGTGGAGAAGGGCAAGCTCGACCCCGCGCAGCGCGAGGCCACCCTGGCGCGCCTGCACGCGGTGCAGGCG
>NZ_JASCPN010000055.1:0-36848 GCF_029960155.1 Pseudomonas sp. PS01300
CTTCGTGGCCTTCCTGGTAGGTGTTGCCGACCGAATCGGCGGTGAAGGCACCGGCGGTGATCAGGCCTTGTTTGGTGCCGGTGACGGACATGTAGGCAGGTGTTGCCATGGGGGTTTGCTCCTTGCAAAAAGTGAAGCCGGACAGGCGAAAAATGCCGTGCGACTGCAAGGAGACAGTTCAAGACCCATGCCAACTGAAATTTAGTTGTTATTAATCAGTGGCTTGTGTTTTTGCTGTACGTTTTTTGAGCACTTTTGTGCGAGAAAACCCGAAAAAGTGCGCAACTTCTTGCGCAGTACTGTGCAAGAAGTTGCGCAGTTGGCTGCAGACCACGTTTATTATGGCCCGCAGCAATGTATGCACAGGGTTATCCACATTTGAGTGCGCAAGAAGTTGCGCAGTTGGGGAAATCGGCCGCGAGCATTTCAAGAGGCAAAACGAGCGTCGACTGACCGATCGATCGTCGCCGACAGGCACCCACTCACTGACGACTGAATGCGCTCGCCATCGCACCTCATGCGCCATGACCCTGTAAACTGTCGGCCAACTTGTCCCCCCTCAAACGAGAGCTGCCCATGGCCAACCACGACCTCACCTTCGTTCCCGATCTCGATGCCGACTCCATCTCCTCCGACGTTGTCGGTTTCGGCGGCGTGCTGGTCTCCACCCAGATCCCGACCCGGGCCGACGGCAGCCTGGAACTGGGCGACATCACCCTGCAGAGCGAATGCACCCTGCAAGCCCTGAAGGTGGCACTGGAGCGCGCCGGCAGCTCGATGGACAGGGTCATGCACCTGACCATCTACCTCACCGACATGGCCGACCGCGCCGCCTTCAATGCGGTGTACCAGCGCTTTTTCGCCAAGCCATGGCCAGTGCGGGCCGCAGTTGGCGTGGCCGCCCTTGCGGTCGAAGGCATGCGCGTGGAAGTGACGGCCATGGCGGCCAAGGGCTGAGACCAGCCGTAGGCGGTCGCCTGGCTCAGGACCGCGGCAGGCAGGCCAGCATCTGACGGATACGCTGCTGGGTATAGCCGGCTCGTGCAGCCGCCTCATCGATCGACTGCCGAGTCACCGTCTGCTCGATCAACCCGCCTTTGCGGGAAAATCCGGCCTGGCCAAGCACGACGAAATCGACTGGCTCGCTGATACCGTTGTAGGCACGGATATCGCTGGCGCTGCTGGCTGCTCGCCCTTTCCGGCAGCCGTCCCCTGGTTTGTCCGGGGAGGACCGAAAAGGGGGCGTCAGGCCTGACTCGACAGCGCTGCAGCGCTGCCCCACAGGGATAGGGCCGGATGCCTGCGCGGTGATTGCATTGGTGTGCAACAACTGGTGCAGCGCGATTGAGCCTTCGCCAAAAGCCGGCCCGCTTTCGCCCACAAGCGCGAACGTGCCGTTCAGGCCCTTGCCTGCGACCCAGACGATCGATCCCAGCATGCTCGCCTTGGCGGCCACCGCTATGGGCAGTGACTCGGAGTCCAGAGGCTGCACCTGGCCATCCACCTTGTGGCGCAATGAGGTGGTGGAAACATAGCTCTGCACCGTGGCGCCGCTCACGGTGTCAAGCAGCGGCCCCTTGCGCAGGCGGCCCTTGCCATTTCCGATGAGGTAGCGCCCATTGCCGCAGGATGTTCTGGCCTGCCCTGGCGCAAAGGGCTCGACTTCCATGGCATACACGCAGAACTCGGGCGTGTGCTCGGCAAACCCTTTGAGTTCCGCCTTCAGAAAAGCGTTTCGGCAATCAAGGTCGCATCGATAGCGGACACCTTTGCGCATGATCGAAAGGCCGTTGGCGATATAGGTGAACCCATGATCGCCAACGGTGTAGGCGCCCTTGCCACCATCCGGATTCACTGCCAGCCGCGCACGCACGGCGATCGAGCCATCCTTGAACACTCGCGTCACCAACACTCGGGAATCACCCTTGCTGCTGGTCAGTGTGCCAGGCGTACCGCAATCCTCGGCGCCTGAAGCCATTGACGCGGCGAGCAGAAAGCCCGCAGCAAGCCCGGACAGTACCGTTGGGCCAGACATTCTCGATCCCCCCCAGCTCAAGGACCAGCCGCAGGAGCGGCGGAGATACTGATGTAGAAGTCGATGGTGACTTCGCCCTTCTGGCTATCCGTCAGATAGGCCTTCAGCGGTTTCCGGGTCTGCCTGAGCGCCTTGACCTCCACCCAGTAGCTTCTGTTTTCAGTAATCACCCTGATTTCGGCAGCGCCCTGATCGGCTGAGTCCTGGGTTGCGTAGGTGATGCGCAGGTCGCCGGAGGAGTTCAGGATCAGAAAGCGCTCCTGCCCGCCTGCCACCATGTCCAGTGTGGATCCGGATGGCAGCCCTTTGATCGAGGGCACTTGCCCCTGAAACGGGTTGCAACCGGGAGCATCACTGTCAAAGCCCGGTGCAGTGGTGTAGATGCGCGCAATCCATTCATTGGCCTCATCGGCCAGCAAGGCCGCCTGGAGCTGCTGCTGGGCATTGAAACGTCCATTGATGGAAATAGGCGCCAGGCTGGCTGACCACGCGTTCTTCGTGCCGTCCGGCGGGGGAACCGGCCGTGACCCGATCGCGTCGGAGATGATCCGGTACGTCACCTCAGGGGCAGGCTGCAATGCAGCCAGGTAGTTATTGAGCGCCGCGACGATTTCGACCAGTTTCTCCTTGTACACCCTGTCGAATGCCTTCGCCCTGGAAATCGCGCCATACAACGAGTAGGCATTGGTAATCGACACGGCTCCAGAGCCAGCCTTCAGCTGGGCGATGCGCCTTATCAGCTCGTTACCCTCCTCGAGGCTGGCCCGCTCGTATATCGACTCGACACACATCACCGCTTGCACGCCACGGTGATAAAGCTGCTCTCTGGTGGGTTTGTACTGCGCAGCGGAAAAACCATAGAGCGATGCACTGCCAGCCGCAAGCGCTGCCACCTGGTGACCGTTGCCTGCAGTGACGGCCTTGTAGCCCCCAAGACCCAGCGCACCTGCCAGCGCCAATGACGATCCCGACTGCCAGTAGGCCAATCCGTTGGTCTTGCCCTGGAGCTCCATGCGGATCTTGCTGGCCAGTTGCGAGCCAGTGGCAGTCTTTGTTTCAGGCGCGATACTCTGCACATAAGGGTTGAACAGCGCACAGGATGCGAGCAGCGCGGCCCCGCCCATGACCAGCAGTCTGACCAGCCGTATCGTCATGATGCCAATCCTTTGGAAGGCTGTAACAACGACGATAGATCCGCCATGGCAAATAGCAAGTGCGCCAGTATTTAAGACGCCTGCAGCAGTCCTATGCTTCGACTCAGGGCCCAGTGCGAGCAGGATATGTTTCACCAACCCCCTGTTTCCAGTACCCTCGACGCAACTGCGGACATACATCTGATTCCATGCGAAAACTTCTGCTTGGCGCCCTGGCGCTTGTTCTGACTGCCATGCTCCTGGGCTATGGCCTGTGGACCGAACAACGCCCGGCCGGCCACTACCTGTCCGACCTTCGTGTTGAAGTGGCGCTGAACCAGGGCGTGCCCGCCGACAAGGGCAATCTGCTGGGCATCGAGCCACTGCTGTATCCGGGCGACTACCAGAACCTGGCCCTGCTGCACCGCAAGCTCGCCGCCTACCTTGAACACGCTCGCACCCAGGGCCTGGTCGGCCCGCGCACGATCGTGGTGCTGCCCGAGCATATCGGCACCTGGCTGTGGGCCCGCGGCGAAAAGAAAGAGCTGTACCAGGTCACCCGCCTGCAGGAGGCCTGGCAATGGCTGGAGCTGAGCAACCCGCTGCGCTACGGGCTGGCGATGTTCAACGCCGAGGGCGACGACCGCCGCGCCGATGCGCACCTGCGCATGAAGGCCACGCAGATGGCAGCCGACTACCAGCAACTGTTCGGCGGCCTGGCCAGGGAGTTCGGCGTGACCCTGGTGGCCGGTTCCATCGTGCTGCCCACGCCGTATGCAGAGCAAGGCATCCTTCACAGTGGCAGCGGCGCGCTGTACAACAACGGCGTGGTATTCGCCAGCGACGGCAAGGTGATCGGCCAGCCGCAACGCCAGCAATACCCCGACAGTGAAGTGCGCCGCTTCATCCGCAGCGGCGATGCCTATCCGCTGCAAGTATTCGATACACCCGCAGGCCGCCTCGGCGTATTGGTGGGCAGCGACAGCTGGTACCCGGCCAACTACCAGCAACTGGCCGCGCAGTCGGCACAACTGATCGCGGTACCCGCCTTCATCAGCGGCCGAGACAGCTGGACCGCCCCCTGGCGCGGCAACCGCCACCAGCCGATGGCCGTGAGCCTGCCGCTCAAGGCCGGCCAGGTCGAGGAAGGCCAGGCCTGGCAGCGCCTGATCGGCCACGGCCAAAGCGCCGATACCGCCCTGCTGAGCGTGTTCCTGCGCGGCCAGTTCTGGGAAATTGCCGGCGACGGCCTGGGCTTCACCAGCCGCGACGGGCACTACGTCAGTGCCAGCAGTCATCCCGGCGCGCGCCTGCTCAACCTCTGGCTGTAACCGATGAACCGACCACGGGTACGCCTGGGGGATCTGTCGGTGGGGTTCATCCAGAGCCTTGCGCAGGCGCTGCAGCAACTGGGGCATGATCCGGCCCCCCTTCTGCAACGCTACGGGCTTGTGCCTGCACGGCTGGCCGAAGCCGGTGCGCGCCTGTCGATTCCGCGCTACATGCACCTGGGGCATGCCGCCATTGCACTCAGCAACGAACCGGCGCTGGGCTTGCACATGGGCCGCCTGAGCCGCCTGAACCAGGCCGGCCTGGCCGGTGTAGCCGCCGCCCAGGCCCCTACCCTGGGCGAGGCCGCGCGTACGCTGGTGCGTTTCGAGCCGCTGTACGCCGCCAACTACCGTGGCCAGTCCAGCCTCCATGAGGACAATCAGGGCGCCTGGCTGCGCTTCTATTCGATCAGCCCGTACAACGACTACAACCGCTTCGTGGTCGACTCGGTACTGGCCGGCTGGCTGGCACAACTGTCGGGGCTGGTGGGGGTGGCAGTGCAGGCAGAGCGCATGGAGATCGAGTTTTGCGCGCCCGCCTATGCCGACCGTTACCAGGCCCTGTGCAGCAGCCCGGTGCAGTTCGGGGCCACACATAATCAGTTGCGCCTGGACCGCGCCAGCCTGGCGCTGCGCAACCCGGCCCATTGCCCCAGCACCTGGCAGCACCTGTTGCAGCTATGCGAGCAGGAACTGGCGGAGCGCACGCGCATGCGCAGCCTGGCTGAGCGTATCGCCCATCTGCTGGGGCCGTTGCTCAACGGCGGACGTGAACCGGACCTGGGTGAAGTGGCGGCGCAGCTGCAACTGCCCACTTGGACCTTACGGCGCAAGCTGGCCGAGGAAGGCACGCAGTTTCGGGCGATTCTGAACGACACGCGCCGCGATCTGGCTGTGACCTACATCCGCGACACGGAGCTGGCCTTTGGCGAAATAGCCTACCTGCTGGGGTTTGCGTCGGCAGAGGCCTTTCAGCGCGCATTCAAGCGCTGGAACGGCGTGACGCCGGGGGACTTTCGCCGCAGCCAGCGGCGGGGCGCATGAGCCCGATCAGAGCTCGGTAGCGTCTTCGGCCGGCTCTGGCGGGTCGAGTTCGAATGCGCGGTATTCCAGCAGTTCTTCTTGATAGTCGTCCATTGCCTGCTCCTTGGTTTTCTCGATCATGTCATTGAGTCGTGCTTCACCCTAAAGTGCCCAGATGAAGAAAAAATGACCGTGACGTGACAGGCTGGCGCAAGGTGGCTAGCCCTTCGCTGGCAAGCCAGCGAAAAGCACAAGCGCTCAGCCCATTGAGATAAACGTAGCAGGCAATCGATGATTTATCCGATGCGTCACAGCGGCGCAGGCGCGTCGGGCGTCGGGGCCGCTGGAGGCTGCGCCGGTGCGGCGGCAGGCTCGGTGGGCGGTGCAGTCTGTTCGACCGTGATCGGCGCCGCATCCTGGGGCGGCGCCACAGGCTGCGAGCTCTTGCTGTCGTCGACCAGCGGTGCAGCCGGCGCTTGCGCTGCCGGTACCGCCACCACCGGCGCTGCGACCTCGGCAGGTGCCGCAGGGGCCGGAGCCTGCGCCGGCGCGGCCTCGACGGCCGGAGCGCTTGGCGCAGCAGGCGCAGGTTCGGGCACTCCCAGGTCGAGAGCCGGCTTGGCGGGTTCGGCCTTGGGCTCGACCTTGGCCTTCTTGCTCGGCTTGGGCAGGAAACTCTCGACCAACGCAAAGTAGCGCTCGTAGAACTTGGGCGAGGTCACCGTTTCGCTGGCCACTTTGACCATGGAGTCGTCCGACGAGCCGATCGGCATCGACACCGACCCCAGCACACCCACCCCGAGGCTGGCCGAAGTGTTGGATTTTTTCAGCGCATAACGGTCCTGCAGGGCATTGGCGAACATGGTCGAGCGCTGACCGGAACCGGTGTCGTTGGCACAGACCACGTTGAAGCTGATCTGCAGGTGCGAGTCGCCCGTCTGCTGGAAGCTCTTGTTGCCATTGACCTGGCCCGGTTCGCTGGTGGTGATGATGTAGCCCTGGCTGAGCAGCGCGCGCCGGGCAGCCTCGCAGGTACCTGCTTCGCTGACCGGAAAGCTGCGCGAGAAGGTGCCCGAGTCGTCGAAGTTCTCGTGTTCGTAGATGGCGGCTTTCTTCGAGGAACAGCCGGCAACGCCCGCCAGCACAAGGGCCAGCCCGAGCGCAGTGAAGACGGTTGACTTTGACATTGAAAATCCTGCGAAAAACGGTCGGCGCCTATTGTGCATCACATCCGCAGATGACTGAAACCGCAACCGGGCGATCCGGCACTAAATTTCACCTGCACAGCGGCTGGCCTGCACTACACAGCCGTCCTGAACCATTGGTCGCGATTTTTTTCGTTCACTATTTAACCAGCTTTCCCACGTCATACCGGGAAATGTCTGACTCCCCGCTACACCTTGAGCCCATCGATACTGGCCCGGCATGCGACAGAAAATGGCAATACGCCACTACGTCAGCGACTGACCATCGACCCAGGAGCATTCAAGGTGAAAAACATATCGGTGAAAGTGAAGCTGGCCCTCGGTTTCGCGAGTATCGTGCTGCTGATGGCGCTCCTCGCCGTGATCGGCATTCGCAGCCTCAACACCCTGACCACCCGTGCCGATCGGCTGGTGTCGGTCAATCACGTGCTCGACCACACCAATGACATTCGCGCCGCGCGCCTGTCGTATGAACACCACGGCGACGAAAACCTTGCGGCGCAATTGAACACCTCTTACAGCACCCTGGTGGCGCTGATCGAGGAGAACCTCCAGCGCCTGGACGACGCAGTGTCCAGGCAGCAGTTGCAACACGTGCTGGAAAACATGCAGGGCTACATGCAGCAGTTTCGCCAGCTGCAAACCGCCCAGCAGGACATAGGCCGCATCCAGGCCGATTCCGAGCGCCTGGGCAGCAGCCTGCAGAACGATGTCCGTACGCTGACCCAGGCGCTGTACCAGGACGACGCCGGCAACGTCCGTCGCGACCTTGCCACCCTCAACGACGCCCTGAGCGACCTGCGCCAGAACAGCCTGGCCATGATGCGCGAGGGCAGCACCAAACGCCTGGACACGGTGCGTGAGGCCCACACACGCGCCAATGACAGCGTGAAGCGCCTGGGCAGCGGTCACCCGCAACTGGGTAGACTGCCCTCCGACCTGGACCAGTACCTGCAACTGGCCGAGCGCTTTGCCCGCGATGTCGAGCAGCAGGCCCGCAGCCGTACGGTGCTGGTGAGCAATATCGAAACCAGCCTGGAAGCGATCAATACGCTGATCGCACGCCAGAATCAGCTCAGCGTCGACGAATCCAGCCACAGCCGTGCATTGATGCTCGGGCTGCTGGTTGGCGCCATGCTGCTGGGCGGTGCGATCGGCTGGGTGATCATCCGCCAGATCACCCAGCCGTTGCAGCAGGCCGTAGTGATCGCGCGTCGTATCGGTGCCGGCGACCTGAGGGATAACAGCAGCGAGCTGCGCCGTGACGAGTTTGGCCAGTTGCTCCAAGCCCTCTCCCAAAGCGGCGACAACCTGCGCGGTGTGCTGGGCCAGGTGGGCACCGTTACCGCTCAGTTGTCAGCGGCGGCCGAGCAGCTCTCGGCCATCACCGAACAGACCCGTGCCGGCGTCGACAGCCAGAAACTGGAGACCGACCAGGTCGCCACGGCCATGAGCGAAATGGTAGCCACGGTGCAGGAAGTGGCGCGCAATGCCGAGCAGGCCAGTACCGCCACCCGCCAGGCCAACAGCCAGGCCAGCCAGGGCAATCTGGTGGTACAGCGCGCACTGACCCAGATCGACCAGTTGGCCGACGACATCGGCACCTCCGCCGACGCCGTCGGCAGGTTGTCCGAAGAGAGCGAACGCATCGGCAGTGTGATGACGGTGATCAATGCCATCGCCGAGCAGACCAACCTGCTGGCGCTCAACGCCGCCATCGAGGCGGCACGTGCCGGCGAGGCCGGGCGTGGCTTCGCCGTGGTGGCCGATGAGGTGCGCGGGCTGGCCCAACGCACCCAGCAGTCCACCGCAGAGATCGAGACATTGATCGGGTCATTGCAGCAGGGTGCGCAGAGGGCTGCAGAACGCATGCACACCAGCCAGGGCATGGTCGGTACGACAGTCGGGCTGGCCAATGAGGCAGGCGTGGAGCTGCAGGCCATCACACACACGGTCACGCACATCCAGGCCATGAACGTGCAGATCGCGACCGCCGCCGAACAGCAGAGCGCGGTAGCCGAAGAGATCGGTCGCAGCGTGATCAGTGTGCGTGATGTGGCCGAACAGACGTCCACCGCCTCGGCGCACACTGCCACCTCGGCGGCAGAGCTGGCGCGCCTGGGCACTGAGCTGCAAGGGCTGCTTTCGCGCTTCAAGGTTTGAGGGGCATATTCTTTCGCCAGCAAGGCCGGCACCTGCAGGCAATACGTCGCCAGCAGGTGCCAGCCTTGGCGGCCAGGCTTTTCTGCAGGCACAAAAAAAGCGACCCTAAGGTCGCTTTTTTTGTTGCTTCGAGGAGTTCAAGGGCCTCGAGGCGGATATGGCGCAGCGGACGGGACTCGAACCCGCGACCCCCGGCGTGACAGGCCGGTATTCTAACCGACTGAACTACCGCTGCGTATCGCACAGGCTTTCACCTGCTTGAAACTGGGATCTGGCCTGAAGCCTTGGCTTCGGACCTCAAACCGGTTGTTGAACCGATCTGGAGAAAAGTGGCGCAGCGGACGGGACTCGAACCCGCGACCCCCGGCGTGACAGGCCGGTATTCTAACCGACTGAACTACCGCTGCGCATAGTGGACTTGCGTCCTGTTCCTCTCTGGTAACACCGTCTTTCGAAAGTGTCGGGCCAGGAACATCTCAGGAAGTGGTGGGTGATGACGGGATCGAACCGCCGACCCTCTGCTTGTAAGGCAGATGCTCTCCCGGCTGAGCTAATCACCCGTGTGCTTCGCTGAGGTGGTGAAATTTACGCAGGTATCGAACCTAAGTCAATACCAGTGTTGAAGTTTTTTTCACTTTCGTAAAAAAACAGCTGCAGGCTTCAAGCAACAAGCTGCAAGTAAAAGCAGAATCAAAAGCCGATTGCACAGGTTCTTGCAGCGTGTCGCGTGAAGCCTGCCGCTTACGTGTAAATCATCTTCTTGGTCATGCCACCGTCCACCACGAACTCCTGGCCGGTGACAAAACCCGCGTTGCGCGACAACAGCCATGCCACCATCGCCGCCACATCTTCCACGGTCCCTACCCTGCCCGCCGGGTGCTGCGCATGGTCGGCCTCGCTCAAGGGCTCGGCACGGCGCAGCGAAGGGTCCCGCGCATCGATCCAGCCAGGGCTGACAGCGTTGACGCGGATCTCCGGGCCCAGGCTCATGGCCAGTGCGTGGGTCAGGGCCAGCAGCCCGCCCTTGCTCGCAGCATAGGCCTCGGTATCGGGTTCGGACTGTGCCGCACGGGTGGACACCAGGTTGACGATGGCGCCGCAATGCGCGCGCAGGTAAGGCGCACAGTGCTTGGCCAGCAGCATCGGGCCACCCAGGTTGACCGCCAGCACGCGGTTCCAGTGGTTCAGGCTGAGGCTTTCGAGGGTGGTATTGTGCGGGTCGGCAATCGCCGCGTTGCACACCAGCGCATCCAGGCGTCCGAACTGCCCCAGCACCTCGGCCACGCCCACCGTCACCTGGGCCTCGTCGGCCACGTCCATGCCGACGAACCAGGCGTTGTCACCGAGCACCTTGGCCACCTTCGCGCCACGGGCCCGATCCAGGTCGGTGAGCACCACTTGCCAGCCCTCGCTGATCAGCCAGGCCGCGATGCCCAGGCCGATCCCGCGTGCAGCGCCGGTTACCAGCGCCACACGCCCGTTGTGGCTGCTCTCGCTCACCGACCAGTCGATCACAGCGCCGCCAGACCGCGCGCCAGGTCGGCCTGCAGGTCGCCCACGTCTTCCAGGCCCACGGCAACCCTGATCAGGCTGTCGCGAATCCCGGCGGCCTCACGCTCCTGCGGCGCCAGACGGCCGTGGGAGGTGGTGGCCGGGTGGGTGATGGTGGTCTTGCTGTCACCCAGGTTGGCGGTGATCGAAATCAGCCGCGTGGCGTCGATGAAGCGCCATGCGCCCTCCTTGCCACCCTTGACCTCAAAGCTCACCACCGCACCGAAGCCGCGCATCTGGCGCTTGGCCAGCTCGTGCTGCGGGTGGCTTGGCAGGCCCGCGTAATGCACCTTCTCGACACCGTCCTGCTGCTCCAGCCACTCGGCCAGGGCCTGGGCATTGGCGCAGTGGGCGCGCATGCGCAGGTTCAGCGTTTCCAGGCCCTTGAGGAACACCCAGGCGTTGAACGGGCTCAGCGTCGGCCCCGCAGTACGCAGAAAGCCCACTACTTCCTTCATGTGCTCGTTGCGCCCGGCGACCACGCCGCCCATGCAGCGGCCCTGGCCGTCGATGAACTTGGTCGCCGAATGCATGACGATGTCCGCGCCCAGCTTCAATGGCTGTTGCAGGGCCGGAGTGCTGAAGCAATTGTCCACCACCAGCAGCGCGCCCCGGGCATGGGCGATCTCGGCCAGCGCGCCGATGTCTACCAGCTCGGCCAGCGGATTGGACGGCGACTCGACGAACAGCAGCCTGGTATTGGGCTTGATCGCCTGTTCCCAGCCAGCCAGGTTGGCCAGCGGCACGTAGTCGACCTGCACGCCGAAGCGCTTGAAGTACTTCTCGAACAGGCTGATGGTCGAACCGAACACGCTCTGCGAGACCAGCACGTGGTCGCCAGCGCTGCACAAGGCCATCACCAGTGACAGGATCGCGGACATGCCTGTGGAGGTGGCGACCGCCTGCTCGGCGCCTTCCAGGGCGGCGATGCGCTCCTCGAAGGCCCTTACGGTCGGGTTGGTGTAGCGCGAATAGACGTTGCCTGGAACCTCGCCGGCGAACCGCGCAGCGGCATCGGCCGCCGTACGGAACACGTAGCTGGAGGTGAAAAACAGCGGGTCGCTGTGCTCACCTTCCGGCGTGCGATGCTGGCCGGCGCGTACCGCCAGCGTATCGAAAGCGACCCCGTCGAGGTCGCTGTCCAGGCGCCCGGCATCCCATTGCTGTGTCATGCCGTTGCTCCCCTTGTCAGTTGTTGTAAAGGTCGATGATCGCGCTGACCGCCTGGTTCTTGACCTTGGAGGCGTCGTTGCGCGCCTGCTCGATCTTGTCCAGGTAGGCGGCGTCGATGTCGCCAGTCACGTACTGGCCATCGAATACCGCGCAATCGAAATGCTCGATCTTGATCTTGCCACCACCTACAGCCTCGATCAGGTCCGGCAGGTCCTGGTAGACCAGCCAGTCGGCGCCGATCAGTTCGGCCACGTCCTGGGTGCTGCGGTTGTGCGCGATCAGTTCATGAGCGCTCGGCATGTCGATGCCGTAGACGTTGGGGAAACGCACCGCTGGCGCGGCGGAGCAGAAGTAGACGTTCTTCGCGCCGGCTTCGCGGGCCATCTGGATGATCTGCTTGCAGGTGGTGCCGCGCACGATCGAGTCGTCGACCAGCATCACGTTCTTGCCGCGGAACTCCAGCTCGATGGCATTGAGCTTCTGGCGTACCGACTTCTTGCGCGCGGCCTGGCCGGGCATGATGAAGGTACGGCCGATGTAGCGGTTCTTGACGAAGCCTTCACGGAACTTCACGCCCAGGTGGTTGGCCAGTTCCAGCGCCGCTGTACGGCTGGTGTCGGGAATCGGGATGACCACGTCGATGTCGTGCTCGGGACGCTCGCGCAGGATCTTCTCGGCAAGCTTCTCGCCCATGCGCAGGCGCGCCTTGTACACCGAAACACCGTCGATGATCGAATCCGGGCGGGCCAGGTAAACGTGCTCGAAGATGCAGGGGGAAAGCTTGGGCGCGATGGCGCACTGGCGGGTGTGCAGCTTGCCTTCTTCGGTGATGTACACCGCTTCGCCCGGCGCCAGGTCGCGGATCAGGGTGAAGCCGAGCACGTCCAGCGAGACGCTTTCGGAGGCGATCATGTATTCGACGCCTTCGTCGGTGTGACGCTGGCCGAACACGATCGGGCGGATGCCGTTCGGATCGCGGAAGCCGACGATGCCGTAGCCGGTGATCATCGCCACCACCGCGTAGCCACCCACGCAACGGTTGTGCACGTCGGTCACGGCGGCGAACACGTCTTCCTCGGTCGGTTGCAGCTTGCCGCGCACCGCCAGCTCATGGGCGAATACGTTGAGCAGCACTTCGGAGTCGGAGTTGGTGTTGACGTGGCGCAGGTCGGACTCGTAGATCTCCTTGGCCAGTTGCTCCACATTGGTCAGGTTGCCGTTGTGCGCCAGGGTGATGCCATACGGCGAGTTGACGTAGAACGGCTGGGCCTCGGCCGAGGTCGAGCTGCCCGCGGTCGGGTAGCGCACATGACCGATGCCCATGTGGCCCACCAGACGCTGCATGTGACGCTGCTGGAACACGTCACGTACCAGGCCGTTGTCCTTGCGCAGGAATAGTCGGCCATCATGGCTTGTAACGATACCGGCAGCATCCTGGCCGCGGTGCTGGAGCACGGTTAGCGCGTCATACAGCGCCTGATTGACGTTCGACTTACCGACGATACCGACGATGCCACACATGCGACGCAACCCCTACATTATGAAACTTGACGGATCAGCACTCAGGGCGCTTTGGGCCCAAGCAACTGTTCTTGAAACGGGAGATCAGCCGGTGCGCTGATTCCGCTGGCTAGCCACTGGCTGGTCAGCCCCAGAATGAGGTTTTTCGACCAGTCAGCCACCAATAGAAATTGTGGCAGCAGGCGAGACTCCTGCCACCACGGGTCCTGTTGTACCGGCCCCAGGCTCAGCAGCCCGACCGCCACCACGACGAGCAGGGCCCCGCGAGCGGCGCCGAACGCCATGCCCAGGAAGCGATCGGTCCCGGACAACCCGGTGACGCGAATCAGCTCGCCGATCAGAAAATTGATCATTGCCCCCACCAGCAAGGTGGCGACGAAAAGAATGGCACATCCGGCTATCACCCGCGCCGACGGCGTCTGGATGTAGCCTTCAAGGTACTGCGAGATACCGCCACCGAACATCCAGGCGACCGCACCGGCGATGATCCAGGTAAGCAGCGACAAGGCTTCCTTGACGAAACCGCGCTTGAGACTGATCAGCGAAGAAACGGCGATGATCGCGAGAATCGCCCAGTCGACCCAGGTAAATGCCACAGTGCTGCCTGCAAACGGATAAGGCGGCGCATTTTACCAGAGCGGTGGGCTATCGGTAAGCGGTGATTTGCCGTCCGGCGGCGGCCGGACGGCGGGGAGGGTCAGCTACGTTCGGGCTGGAAGCGCACCACAAAACCCTTGAGGTTCTGCTGGCGGTTGATCACATCGCGCAAGCGCTCGGCTTCGGCACGCTCGATCAGCGGCCCGACGAACACCCGGTTGGTACCTTCGGCCGAGCGGATATAGGCGTTGTAGCCCTGGCTGCGCAGGGTTTTCTGCAGGTTCTCGGCATTGGCGCGGTTGGACAGGCTGGCCAGTTGCACCGACCAGCTCACCGGCAGGCCATTGCCATCGACCTTGGCAGGTGCACTGGCAACCGGCTTGGCCGGGGCCGCCGCAGGCTTGCTGACCGGCGCAGGCGTGGCCGGCTTGGCCTCCGCCACCGGCGCGGCGGGCGCTGGGGTGGGTGCAGTCACCACCGGTGCCGGGGCAATGGGCGTGCTCGGTGCGCTGGGTTCCTGGGCGGTGAGCGCCTCATCCTGGATCACCTGCGGCTCGGGCACCTCCACCGGCTCCACCTGCACCTGCGGCAAGGCCGGCACAGCCGGGGCGGCGGGCGCCTCGACATGCACCTGGCGCAGCTCGTCCTCACGGGTGAACAGCATCGGCAGGAAGATCACCGCCAGTGCCACCAGCACCAGCGCGCCCACCATCCGCTGCTTGACGACTTTATCCAGCAACGCCATTTGCCCCGTCCTCCATGGTCTGCCGGCTCAGCCACTGCAGGGCCTCGCCGACACAGAAAAATGATCCGAACAGCAGGATCTGGTCGCCTGCCGTCGCTTGCGCGCACTGCCCGTCAAGGGCGTCGGCGACGCTTGCATACGACTTCACGTCGGCGCCAAGGTTCTGCAACGCGGCCTGCAACTCGCTTGCAGGCCGGCTGCGGGCGGTATCCAGTGGCGCGACCGCCCAGTGGGCCACTTGCGCATGCAGCGGTTCGATCACCCCGGCCAGGTCCTTGTCGGCCAGCAGGCCGAACACCGCCAGGCGCCTGCCGGCCACCGGGCGCGAAGCCAGGCGCTGAGCGAGGTACTGGGCCGCATGTGGATTATGGCCGACGTCGAGCAGAATGCTCAGGTGCTTGCCCTGCCAGATGAACTGGCGACGGTCGAGACGCCCGACGATACGGGTGTCGCGCAGTGCCTGGGCGATCTGAGCGGCATTCCAGGGCAGGCCGGTCAGCAGGTAGGTCTGCAGCGCCAGCGCCGCGTTTTCCATGGGCAGATCGAGCAACGGCAGGTCGTGCAGCTCGACGGCATTGCCGTGCGCATCCACGCCCCGCCACTGCCAGTACTGGTCGGTGCTGGACAGGTCGAAGTCGCGTCCGCGCAGCAGGAACCGGCAGCCTAGTTCGCGTGCCTTGTCCAGCAACGGCTGCGGCGGGTCGAGGTCGCCACACAGCGCCGGCTTGTCGGCACGGAAAATCCCGGCCTTCTCGAAGGCCACCGACTCACGGGTATCGCCAAGGAAATCGCAATGGTCGACACCGATACTGGTGACCACGGCAAGGTCGGCGTCCACCAGGTTGACGGTGTCGAGCCGCCCGCCCAGGCCCACTTCAAGCACCACGGCGTCCAGCGCCGACTGCTGGAACAGCCAGAACGCCGCCAGGGTACCGGCCTCGAAGTAGGTCAGGGAGGTCTCGCCACGCGCCGCTTCGACGGCGGCGAATGCCTGGCACAGCTGCGCATCGCTGGCCTGCTGGCCGTCGATCTGCACCCGCTCGTTGTAGCGCAGCAGGTGCGGCGAGCTGTAGACCCCGACCTTCAGGCCCTGGGCCTGCAGCAGGCTGGCCACGAAGGCACAGGTAGAGCCCTTGCCATTGGTGCCGGTAACGGTAATCACCCGAGGCGCGGGCTGGCCCAGCCCGAGGCGCGTTGCGACCTGCCGCGAACGCTCCAGGCCCATGTCGATTGTCGACGGGTGCAACTGCTCGAGGTAGGCGAGCCACTCGCCCAGGGTGCGCTGGGTCATACGTTGGCAGGCACCGGTGGTACCACGATCGGCTCGATCACGGGGGCGACGAACTTCGGCGTCGGCAGGCCCATCATCTGTGCCAGCAGATTGCCCAGGCGCGGGCGCAGTTCGGATCGAGCGATGATCATGTCGATGGCACCGTGCTCCAGCAGGAACTCGCTGCGCTGGAAGCCTTCAGGCAGTTTTTCGCGCACGGTCTGTTCGATAACCCGAGGGCCGGCAAAGCCGATCAGCGCCTTGGGCTCGCCTACGATCACGTCGCCGAGCATTGCCAGGCTGGCCGAAACGCCCCCGTAAACAGGGTCGGTGAGAACCGAGATGAACGGGATGCCTTCTTCGCGCAGGCGCGCCAGCACGGCGGAGGTCTTGGCCATCTGCATCAGCGAGATCAGCGCTTCCTGCATGCGCGCGCCGCCCGAGGCCGAGAAGCAGACCATCGGACAACGGTTTTCCAGGGCATAGTTGGCGGCACGCACGAAACGCTCGCCGACGATGGCACCCATCGAACCGCCCATGAAGGAGAACTCGAACGCACTGACCACCACCGGCATGCCCAGCAGGGTACCGCTCATGGAAACCAGGGCGTCCTTTTCGCCGGTCTGCTTCTGCGCAGCAACCAGGCGGTCCTTGTACTTCTTGCCGTCGCGGAACTTCAGGCGGTCGACCGGCTCCAGGTCGGCACCCAGCTCATTGCGGCCTTCGGCGTCGAGGAAGATGTCGATGCGTGCACGTGCGCCGATGCGCATGTGGTGATTGCACTTGGGGCACACATCCAGGGTCTTTTCCAGCTCCGGACGATACAGCACGGCCTCGCAGGACGGGCATTTGTGCCACAGCCCTTCGGGTACCGAGCTCTTCTTCACCTCGGAACGCATGATCGAAGGGATCAGTTTGTCTACCAACCAGTTGCTCATGCTTTCTTTCTCCAGTAGCGGCGACCGGCAGGCAAAAGTTGCCGGGTCACGCGTATGCCCTTGAGCTCAATTCGTGTATGACGCGATGATGAGCCGTGGCCGGCGGTGCGCGTTCAGCGCGGTACCACCCTGCCCCAGCTTCATCGTCAACCTGTAAAGGCGACGCCGGTGGCGCCACCCGGTAATTTCGATCGGCCCGTGGGCGCGATCCGGCAGCAACGGGCTGCGAAAGCTATGGACGATGGCGCACCGCCAGCCGTCACATCGAGCATTCGCCCGCCCCTCACGCCTGGCGCACCGCGCGCATGAACGCCTCGATGCGGGCCGGGTCCTTGATGCCCTTGGCCTGCTCCACCCCACCACTGACGTCCACTGCATAAGGACGCACCTGGGCGATGGCCGCCCCGACATTGTCGGCCGAGAGGCCGCCAGCCAGGATGATCGGCTTGCTCAGGTGCTCGGGTATCAGGGACCAGTCGAACGCCTCGCCGGTTCCGCCCGGAACGCCGGCCACGAAAGTGTCGAGGAGGATGCCGCTGGCCTTGGCGTACTGCTGGCAGCCGGCCTCCAGGTCATCCCCGGGACGAACCCGCAGAGCCTTGATCCAGGGACGGTGGTAGCCGTCGCAGTCGGCCGGGGTTTCGTCGCCATGAAACTGCAGCAGGTCCAGCGGCACGGCGTCGAGGATCTCGTTGAGCTCACAGCGGCTGGCGTTGACGAACAGGCCCACGGTGGTGACGAAGGGCGGCAGTGCAGCGATGATCGCCCGCGCCTGCTGCACGTTCACCGCCCGCGGACTTCTGGCGTAGAACACCAGCCCGATGGCGTCGGCGCCCGCCTCGGCCGCGGCCAGCGCATCCTCGATGCGGGTAATCCCGCAGATCTTGCTGCGAACGGCGGACATGGCCTGTGAACCTCAGCTGAACCGGAAAGCTCCGGATGTTAGCAAATGCCTTGCGGGCCGTCAGCCGTCAACGACTCGTAACCCGTAAGGAAATGTGGCCCGATGAAACGCTCGGGCAGTTCGAACTCGTCATGGTATTCCACCTGCACCAGGTACAGCCCGAACGGGTGCGCGGTCACCCCGCCGGTACGACGCACGCGGCTTTCGAGCACTTCCCTGGCCCACTCGGGCGGACGCTCGCCGGCGCCGATGGTCATCAGCACGCCGGCAATGTTGCGCACCATGTGGTGCAGGAAGGCGCTGGCACGGATATCCAGCACGATCATGCGCCCATGCCGGCTCACCCGCAGGTGATGGATCTGCTTGATCGGCGACTTGGCCTGGCACTGGCCGGCGCGGTAGGCGCTGAAGTCATGGGTGCCCACCAGGTAGGCTGCGGCTTCGGCCATGCGCTCGGCATCGAGTGGGCGGTGATTCCAGGTAACCTGGTCGCCCAGGTGCGCCGGGCGGATCTGGTCGTTGTAGATCACGTAGCGGTAGCGCCGGGCAATGGCCTTGAAGCGCGCGTGAAAGTGCGCCGGCATCTGCCTGGCCCACGACACGCTGACGTCATGCGGCAGGTTGATGTTGGCGCCCATGGTCCAGGCCTTCATGCTGCGCACCGCCCGCGTGTCGAAATGCACCACCTGGCCGCTGGCATGCACGCCGGCATCGGTACGCCCGGCGCACTGCAGCGACACTGGCGAGTCGGCGACCTTCGACAGCGCCTCCTCGAGGGTCTGCTGCACGCTCGGCACGCCACTGGCCTGGCGTTGCCAGCCACGGTAGCGGGTGCCTTTGTATTCCACGCCCAGCGCGATTCTGAAAAAGCCTTCGGCGGCCATTTCGGCTGCGGCGTTATCGATGATTTCCAAGGGGATACAGCCTGTCGGTTTACGCAATGGCGCGGATTATAACGACAA
The DNA here is from genome assembly GCF_029960155.1 of Pseudomonas sp. PS01300. Lineage (NCBI taxonomy): Bacteria > Pseudomonadati > Pseudomonadota > Gammaproteobacteria > Pseudomonadales > Pseudomonadaceae > Pseudomonas > Pseudomonas sp. PS01300. The sequence continues at coordinate 18,552 of NZ_JASCPN010000055.1, forward strand.
CGGCAGCCACGAGGGCTGCCGTTGGCCTTTCAGGTGGGCGTTCAGCTCATCTGCGAACGCAGTTCGATGGCTTCCTTGCGCTGGGTCTCGGTACCTTCCTTCATCACTTCATCGAGTATCTCGCGGGCGCCGTCGTTGTCGCCCATGTCGATGTAGGCACGTGCCAGATCGAGCTTGGTGGCGGCTTCGTCGGTACCGGAGAGGTAGTCGAACTCCGGCTCGTCGAGCATCAGGTCGGAGGCATCTTCGGCGGTGAAGTGCGGCGCGATGGAAGGCTGCTCGAGGTTCTGCGAGAGCTTGTCGAGCTCGGCGTTGACGTCGTCCAGCTCGGCGGCAAAGCTGGCATCCAGCGGGTCCGGCTCGTCGGCCAGGGACAGGTCGAAATCATCGGCCAGGTCCGGGAAGCTGTCGTCCAGCCCCAGTGAGTCATCGAACGCGGCCAACTGGGCCTCGATATCCAGTGGCGCTTCAGGCGTAGCGGCGGGTGCAGCTTCAGGCGCCGGTGGCGCAAGGTCGGCGCCCATGTCGAGGTCGAAGTCGGACAGGTCATCCAGGATTGGCTCAGGCTCGACCGGTGCAGGTTCGGGCATCGGCTCGGCAGGCACCTCGGCGGGTGTCTCGGCCGGCACTTCAGTCACTGCCTGCTCCTGCACGTCGGGCACGTGCGGCGCTGGCGTCTCGGCCTGGGCCTGGGCCTGGGTCTGCTCTTGCAGCAGGGTATCGAAATCGAGGTCGTCGAGCGCCGCGATATCGGCAGGCGGCATGGCCTGCGGGGCCTGAGGATCATCGATCTGCAGGTCTGCCAGGCCCTCGAGACCTTCGAGGTCTTCAAGGCCTTCCAACCCCTCCAGGTCATCCAGGCTCAGGTCGAAGGCGCTGTCCAGGTCGTCTTCGCCCGGCAACTCGATTTCCGGCTCGGGCTGCGGGTCGTCCTGCAGCAGGTCCTGCACATACTGGGCATCCAGCTCGGCGGCCAGGGCCGCAGCGCTGACGCCCGCAGCGGCCACGCCGAGCATGGCCGGGTAACGCTGCTTGAGCGACTCGACATCGGCGTGGTTCTGACCATTGGCAACCAGTTGGCGCTCGTGGCCGACAAAGGCGTCACGGTCGCCCTGGCGGGCATAGACTTCCATCAGCTTCAGGCGCAGGTCGGCGCGCTCGGGGGCCTGCTCCACCGCAGGCTCCAGCAGCTCGGCGGCATGGTTCAGACGACCACGGGCAATGCTCAGGTCGACTTCCGCCAGCAGGGCATCATCATTTGGCGCGGGGGCGTCCTCGGCCGGTGCCTGCACGGCAGCCGCGATGACGGCCGGTGCCACCACCGCAGCCGGGGCCGGAGACGGAACCTCTACCGGCTCGGGCGCGGGCTCGACCACGGGGGCCGGCTTGGGTTCGAATTCCGGCTCCAGTTCCAGCTCGGACTCCGGGTCCAGCCTGTCGTAGGCGGGTGCTACCTCGGCAGCCGCAGCCGCTGCAGCGGAGGCCGCCACCACACCCGGCGCCAGGGTCACGCTCGGCGCGGAGACCTCCAGGCCCTCGAAACTGCTTTGCGGCAGGTCCATGTCCGGCCCCAGGCCCAGGTCGCTTTCCTCGGCCAGGGCTCGCGCCATACGCATGTGCTTTTCAGCCTCCTGCTGGGCACGACGCTTGCGCGCCAACAGCAGCAGAAGCAACAACAGCACCAGCAAGGCTGAACCTGCGATCAGCGCCAGCAGCCAGCTGTTGCCCAGCAGGTCGTCGAGCATCTTGTCCGAATCGCTCGGGGTAACGGCAGCCGGCGGCGTTTCGGCCACCGGCGCGGTATCCACGGCAGCCGGCGCCGGGGACACCACCGCTTCGCTCGGTACCGCCTGCTGCAACTGGGCATCGATCGCCGGCTGCTCGGGCGCAGGCACGCTCGCCGGCGCGGCGCTCTGGGCTTCCAGGCGCGCCAGCTGGTCGTTCTTCAGTTCGATCAGGCGCTGCAGCTTGTCCAGCTGGCTCTGCAGATCCGCCACACGGCTTTTCAGCTCGGCGTTGTCACGCCGGGTGGTGTCGAGGCTCTCTTCGGCCATCGCCAGCTTGTCGGCCAGGGCCTTGCTGTCGCCAGCCGCACCTTTGCCGCCGGGTGCCACCAGCTTGAGGTTGTCCTGCTGGGCGATACGCGCCGGGGCGGCGCCGGCCGCGTCACGCCGGGTGGCGTCGAGCTGGCGCGCACGCGGGCCCAGACGGCGCCCCTCACGCCAGGCCGCATACTGCTCGGCCACTTCCTTGACGGCCTGGCCCTGGGGGATGGCGGCGATCTGCTGCTGGTCGGGCAGGCGCAGTACCTGGCCAACCTTGAGCTGGTTGATGTTGCCGTTGTAGAAGGCATCGGGGTTGAGCGCCTGGATCGCCAGCATGGTCTGCTGCACCGATCCACCCTGGCGCGCCTTGGCGGCAATCTGCCACAAGGTGTCGCGACGCACGGTGGTGTGGCGGGCGGGCGCGGTCACCGCAGGGGTGACGCCCGAAGCCGCCTGGGCCGCTTCGGGAGAGAATTTGGAGGCGTCGATCAGTACGCTGTAGTCGCGCAGCAGGCGGCCCTGGGGCCACATCACCTGCACCAGGAACTTGACCATAGGGGCCGGCAGCGGCTGGCTGGAGGTCACCCGCAGCACGCTCTTGCCACTGGGGTTGATCACCGGGGTGAAGGTCAGGTCGTTGAGGTACGCCTGGCGTTCGACCCCGGCCTTGCTGAACTCTTCGGCCGGCGCCAGGCTGGGCACCACTTCGGCGGGAGTGAGGTCACGCACATCGAGCAATTCGATCTCGGCATCCAGCGGCTGGTTCTGCCCCGACTTGAGGGTCAGCTCGCCCAGCCCCAGCGCATGCGCCATACCGGAGGACAGCGCCGATGCCGCGGCTATTGCTAACACCAGTTTGCGAATTCGAAGCATGACCTCATCCTTTGTATGAACCTTCCCCGGCTACCGAGAAGAAAGTGAAAAACCGCCGTGAGGCATTTGACTGGCATGACCACCGGATCATGTTGGCAAGGTGCCCCGCAAGCGCGTGACGGCCGCTCACTTCCAGTATTTCAGAAACAATGTGCAAATCGTCGCCAAGTATCTTTTACGCAAGGTGTTTTATCAACAACTCCGCCAGCTGTACGGCGTTCAACGCCGCGCCTTTGCGCACGTTGTCGGTGGTCAGCCAGAGATTGAGCTGTTCGGCTTCGTCGACACCGCCACGCACCCGCCCGACATACACCACATCCTGGGCCACCGCATCGCCGACCGGGGTCGGGTAGTCACCCGCCTCCACCAGTTCGACACTGTCGGCGTGCTCCAGCACGGCGTTCACCGCCGCCAGATCGACCGCCTTGCGACTGTGCACGGCCACAGTGTAGCTATCGCCGAAAAACACCGGGACTTGAACACAGGTCACGGAAATCTTCAGCGAAGGCAGGCCAAGCAACTCGCGCAGCTCACTCACCAGGCGACGTTCCAGCGCGCCATGGCCCTCGCTGTCGCTGGTACCCACCTGGGCCAGCAGGTTGAACGCCACCTGGCGATCGAAGAAGCGCGGCTCCAGCGGACGCGCATTGAGCAACTCGGCAGTTTGCCGGGCCAGTTCGCCCACCGCCTCGCGGCCCTGTGCCGACACCGCCATGCACGCCGTCACGTTGACCCGTTCCAGTTCCAGCAGGTGCTTGAGCGGGGCCAGCACCACCGCCAGGGCAACCGCGGCAGCGCTCGGGCTGACCAGTTGCACGGGCAGGCTCTGACTGTCGATGGCCTGTGGATTGGCCTCGGGCACCACTGCTGCCACCTGTTCGGCCGACAGCGCGCCGGACAGATCGATCACCGCACACCCGGCGGCACGCGCCTTGGCGGCGAAACTGCGGGTAACCGCAGGGCCTGCGGCGAAGAACGCCAGCTTGACCTGGCTGAAGTCGAAGGCATCGACTTCGCGCACGCGCAGGTTCTTGCCACGGTAGTTCACCGAGCTGCCCGCCGACTCGTTGCTGGCCAGCAGGTGCAGGGTGCCCAGGGGAAAATCGCGCTCCTCGAGGATTTGCACCAGGGTCTCGCCGACGGTGCCGGTGGCGCCGATCACGGCGATATCGTAGGTCTGAGTCATGGACAGTGCCTCTGGCAGAACGGGGGGAGCGGCACTTTACTCGGATTGCCGCAGCGAGACCACCCGGTGCCGGCAAAGGCATCAGGCCACCACAAAAAAGCCCCCTGCGTCGCAAGACGAGGGGGCCTGTTCTACCGCGCAGCAGCGATCAACGCTCCAGCAGGATCCGCAGCATGCGACGCAGCGGCTCGGCCGCGCCCCACAGCAGCTGGTCGCCCACGGTGAAGGCGCCCAGGTACTGCGACCCCATGTTCAGCTTGCGCAGACGCCCTACCGGGATGTTCAGCGTGCCAGTGACGTTGGTAGGGCTCAGCTCCTGCATGCTGATCTCGCGCTGGTTCGGCACCAGCTTCACCCAGGGGTTGTGCTGGCTGATCATGCCTTCGATGTCGGCGATCGGCACGTCCTTGTTCAGCTTGATGGTCAGCGCCTGGCTGTGGCAACGCATGGCGCCGATGCGCACGCAGATGCCGTCGACCGGGATCGGGTTCTTGAAACGACCCAGGATCTTGTTGGTCTCGGCCTGGGCCTTCCACTCTTCACGGCTCTGCCCGTTGGGCAGTTCCTTGTCGATCCACGGGATCAGGCTGCCGGCCAGCGGCACGCCGAAGTTCTCGGTCGGGTAGGCGTCGCTGCGCATGGCCTCGGCAACCTTGCGGTCGATGTCGAGGATGGCCGCCGCCGGGTTGGCCAGGTCATCGGCAACCGCCGCATGGGTAGCGCCCATCTGCTTGATCAGCTCGCGCATGTTCTGCGCGCCGGCGCCGGAGGCCGCCTGGTAGGTCATGGCGCTCATCCATTCGACCAGGCCGGCTTCGAACAGGCCGCCCAGGCCCATCAGCATCAGGCTGACGGTGCAGTTGCCACCGATGTAGTTCTTGGTGCCGGCGTCCAGCTGCTGGTCGATGACCTTGCGGTTGACCGGGTCCAGCACGATGACCGCGTCATCCTGCATGCGCAGGCTGGAAGCGGCATCGATCCAGTAACCCTGCCAGCCGGCTTCGCGCAGCTTGGGGAACACCTCGTTGGTGTAGTCGCCACCCTGGCAGGTCAGGATCACATCGAGGGTCTTGAGCTCTTCAATGCTGTACGCATCCTTGAGCGGAGCAATGTCCTTGCCCACGGATGGCCCCTGGCCCCCGACATTGGAGGTAGTGAAGAACACCGGCTCGATCAGATCGAAATCCTGCTCTTCGAGCATCCGCTGCATGAGCACGGAACCGACCATACCGCGCCAACCGATCAGACCTACACGTTTCATCGCAACTACACCTTCGCTAAAAGTGGGCCGCCGCCTGGAAGAAACCAGCGGCGGGCCCGAGAGATTACAGATTCCGCAGCGCTGCGACTACTGCGTCGCCCATTTCCTGCGTACCTACCTTGCTGCAGCCCGCCGACCAGATGTCGCCGGTGCGCAGGCCCTGATCCAGCACCAGGCTCACGGCCTGTTCGATGGCCTCGGCCGCCGCCTGCTGGTTGAAGCTGTAACGCAGCATCATCGATACCGACAGGATGGTCGCCAGCGGGTTGGCGATGCCTTGCCCGGCGATGTCCGGGGCCGAACCGTGGCACGGCTCGTACATGCCCTTGTTGTTGGCATCCAGTGACGCCGACGGCAGCATGCCGATGGAACCGGTGAGCATGGAAGCCTCATCCGACAGGATGTCGCCGAACATGTTGTCGGTGACCATCACGTCGAACTGCTTGGGCGCGCGCACCAGTTGCATGGCGGCGTTGTCGACGTACATGTGGCTGAGCTCGACATCCGCGTAGTCCTTGGCCACGTCCTCGACGATTTCACGCCACAGCTGGCTGGAGGCGAGCACGTTGGCCTTGTCCACCGAGCACAGTTTCTTGCCGCGCACGCGGGCCATGTCGAAACCGACACGGGCGATGCGGCGGATTTCGCTCTCGCTGTACGGCAGGGTGTCGTAGGCCTGGCGCTCGCCGCCTTCCAGTTCGCGGGTGCCGCGCGGCGCACCGAAGTAGATGCCGCCGGTCAGCTCGCGCACGATCAGGATATCCAGGCCGGCGACGATTTCTGGCTTGAGCGAGGACGCATCGGCCAGCTGCGGGTAGAGAATGGCCGGACGCAGGTTGGCGAACAGGCCCAGTTGCGAACGGATTTTCAGCAGGCCGCGCTCAGGGCGGATATCACGCTCGATCTTGTCCCACTTCGGCCCGCCCACCGCGCCCAGCAGCACGGCGTCGGCCTGGCGCGCACGTTTCAGGGTCTCGTCGGCCAGCGGCACGCCGTGCTTGTCGATGGCCGCGCCACCGATCACATCGTGCGCCAGGCTGAAGCCGAGCTGGAACTTGTCGTTGGCCAGTTCCAGCACCTTGACCGCCTCGGCCATGATTTCCGGGCCAATGCCATCACCTGGGAGAATCAGAATCTGCTTGCTCATGGGTTCCTCATCATTCAATTCAAGCGGTGCGCCGCACTGGCGTACCGGGGAAAACTCAGCGTTGGGCCCAGAGCACGATCACGTCGGTGCTGAAGGAGCCATCGGCTTCTATCTGGTAATGCTGGCGAACTTCGTCGCCCATCGCCTGCTGCAACTGGCGAATCGCCGCACGCATCGGCTCGGGGGTGCGCATGCGCTCCACCCACGAGGTGTATTCCAGGCGCAGGCGCTGGCGCGTGTGGCTGCGGGTGCACAGGCCGGCTTCGCTGACCTGTTGCAGCCACTCGCCGGCAGAATAATCGCGCACGTGGCTGGTGTCGCGCAGTACTTCGACGCTTTGCAGGTAGGTGTCGAGCAGCGGGCTGCCCGGCGACATGACGTCGACGAACGCCGCCACGCCGCCGGGCTTGAGCACCCGGCGCACCTCGCGCAGGGCCAGGCCCAGGTCGCTCCAGTGGTGCGCCGAGTAGCGGCTGAAGACGAAATCGAACGAGGCGTCGGCGAACGGCAGGCGCTCGGCGGCGCCACGCTCGGTGACGATGTTGTTCAAGCCGCGCTCGATGGCGGCGGCGCCGACCACGTCGAGCATCTGCTGCGACAGGTCATAGGCGACCACTTCGGCCACCAGCGGGGCGACATGGAAGCTCACGTGACCGGCACCGCAGCCAAGGTCCAGCAGGCGGGCGTCGGCGTGCCCGGCAAGCTCGGCCTGCAGCAGGGCGAATTCGCTACCCTGGGCATGCACGGCGCTGCTCAGGTAGGCAGAGGCTTGTTCGCCGAACTGGCGCTGGACGACTTCGGTGTGGGCGGTGCTGCGGGTCATCATGGATCTCCTGGGGCGGCTTGGCCGGCACATCACTGCATCATTCAGGCGTCGCGAAACAACCAGGGCTGGCTAGCACGGTGCCTGGCTTCAAACGCTGCAATCGCATCGCCATCCTGCAAGGTCAGGCCGATGTCATCCAGGCCGTTGAGCAGGCAATGCTTGCGGAACGCGTCGATCTCGAAGTGGAGCACCTTGCCGTCCGGCCGCGTCACGGTCTGCGCCTGCAGGTCGATGGTCAGCTGGTAGCCCGGGTCCGCCTCAACCTGCTTGAACAGCTCGTCGACTTCCTCGTCGCCGAGGATGATCGGCAGCAAGCCGTTCTTGAAGCTGTTGTTGAAGAAGATGTCGGCGTAGCTGGGCGCAATGATGCTGCGAAAGCCGTACTCTTCCAGCGCCCAAGGCGCATGCTCGCGGCTCGAACCGCAACCGAAGTTCTCCCGCGCCAGCAACACGCTGGCCCCCTGGTAACGCGCATGGTTGAGCACGAAATCCTGGTTCAGCGGGCGCTTGCTGTTGTCCTGGTAGGGCTGACCCACGTCCAGGTAACGCCATTCGTCGAACAGGTTCGGGCCGAACCCGGTGCGCTTGATCGACTTCAAGAACTGCTTGGGGATGATCTGGTCGGTGTCGACGTTGGCACGGTCCAACGGGGCGACCAGGCCGGTGTGCTGGGTAAAGGCTTTCATGCTGCGCTCCCTTGGATCAACTCGCGTACATCGACAAAACGACCGGTTACTGCGGCAGCCGCCGCCATTGCCGGGCTCACCAGGTGGGTACGCCCACCGGCGCCCTGGCGCCCCTCGAAGTTGCGGTTGGAGGTGGAGGCGCAATGCTCGCCACTTTCGAGGCGGTCCGGGTTCATCGCCAGACACATCGAGCAGCCCGGCTCACGCCATTCGAAACCGGCCTCGAGGAAGATCTTGTCCAGGCCTTCCTGCTCGGCCTGCGCCTTGACCAGGCCCGAGCCCGGCACCACGATGGCCTGCTTGATGGTCGAGGCCACCTTGCGGCCCTTGGCGATCACGGCCGCGGCGCGCAGGTCTTCGATGCGCGAGTTGGTGCACGAACCGATGAACACGCGGTCGAGCTGAATGTCGGTGATCGCCTGGTTGGCGTTCAGGCCCATGTACTTGAGCGCGCGTTCGATGGAACCGCGCTTGACCAGGTCGGCCTCGGCCGCCGGGTCCGGCACGCGCTGGTCGACCGCCAGCACCATCTCGGGCGAGGTGCCCCAGCTGACCTGCGGCTTGATCTGCGCCGCGTCCAGCTCGACCACGGTGTCGAACACCGCGTCGCTGTCGGACACCAGGTCTTTCCAGGCTTCGACGGCCAGGTCCCACTGCTCGCCCTTGGGCGCATACGGACGACCCTTGACGTAGGCAACGGTCTTCTCGTCGGTGGCCACCAGGCCCACCCGCGCACCGGCCTCGATGGACATGTTGCAGATGGTCATGCGGCCTTCGACCGACAACTCGCGAATGGCGCTGCCGGCAAACTCGATGGCATGCCCGTTGCCGCCGGCGGTCCCGATCTTGCCGATCACGGCCAGCACGATGTCCTTGGCAGTGACGCCGAACGGCAATTGCCCTTCGACGCGCACCATCATGTTCTTCATCTTCTTGGCCACCAGGCACTGGGTAGCGAGCACGTGCTCGACCTCGGAGGTGCCGATGCCGTGGGCCAGGGCGCCGAACGCGCCGTGGGTGGAGGTATGCGAGTCGCCGCAGACCACGGTCATGCCGGGCAAGGTGGCACCCTGCTCCGGGCCGATGACGTGGACGATGCCCTGGCGCACATCGTTCATCTTGAATTCGGTGATGCCGTATTCGTCACAGTTTTCGTCGAGGGTCTGCACCTGCAGGCGCGACACCTGGTCGGCGATGGCCTCGATGCCGCCCTTGCGCTCTGGCGTGGTGGGCACGTTGTGGTCGGGGGTGGCGATGTTGGCATCGATACGCCAAGGTTTGCGGTTGGCCAGGCGCAGCCCCTCGAAGGCCTGCGGCGACGTCACTTCGTGAATGATGTGACGGTCGATATAGATCAGCGCCGAACCGTCGTCGCGCTGCTTGACCAAGTGCGAATCCCAGAGCTTGTCGTAGAGCGTTTTGCCAGCCATCAGACTTTCCTCATCAGTCTTTCTATGCCAATAACCCCTTGGCTTGTACGGACGATGCTATGGGGTTAGATTGAATAACTCAAATTCATATTTTTTATGCTTTGGATAACTTTCAGGAATCCAAACCCGAGGAACTCATTCCGTGGACCTGGCCAACCTTAGTGCCTTCATCGCCATCGCTGAAACCGGGAGCTTTTCCGGTGCCGGCGAGCGCCTGCACCTGACCCAGCCGGCCATCAGCAAGCGCATTGCCGGGCTGGAGCAGCAGCTGGATGTGCGCCTGTTCGACCGCCTTGGCCGCGAGGTGAGCCTGACCGAAGCCGGCCGTGCCCTGCTGCCGCGCGCCTACCAGATCCTCAACGTGCTGGACGACACCCGGCGGGCCCTGACCAACCTCACCGGCGAGGTCAGCGGTCGACTGACCCTGGCCACCAGCCATCACATCGGCCTGCACCGCCTGCCGCCGCTGTTGCGGGCGTTTACCCGTCAGTACCCGGCTGTGGCTCTGGACATCCAGTTTCTGGACTCGGAAGTGGCCTACGAGGAAATTCTGCACGGGCGCGCCGAAATCGCCGTGATCACCCTCGCCCCCGAGCCCCACAGCCTGGTGCGCGCGGTGCCGGTATGGGACGACCCGCTGGATTTCGTGGTCGCCCCCGAGCACCCGCTGGCCTGCAAGGGCGCGGTGGGCCTGGCGGACATTGCCCACCACCCGGCCGTGTTCCCCGGCGGCAACACTTTCACACACCATATTGTGCAGCGTCTGTTCGAGGCCCAGGGCCTGGTCCCCAACATCGCCATGAGCACCAACTACCTGGAAACCATCAAGATGATGGTGTCGATCGGGCTGGCCTGGAGTGTGCTGCCGCGCACAATGCTCGATGAGCAGGTTGCATCCATCGACTTGCCGGGCATACAGCTGTCGCGCCAGCTAGGCTACATTCTGCACACGGAACGAACGTTATCGAATGCGGCCAGAGCCTTCATGGCCCTGCTCGACAGTCACGCAAGCCCGGCGTAGCCCGCCCCTGCCCCGGGCGGCCCGCCACCAAGGACGTATCACCCGCCAAAGGTCTGGTACCGATGCCCAAGTCAGCCAATCGTTTTGCGCGCCTTCCCCGTATCCACGCAGCAGACCCCCAGGAGCTGGAACAGGCCTGGGAGAGTGCGCCGCAGTTGCTCGCGGCGCTCAATGGTGCGCACCTTGGCGCCTGGGTGTGGGATGTGGGCAGCGGGCGCATCAACTGGTCACGAGGCACCCAGGCACTGTTTGGCTTCGATCCGCATCAACCGCTGACCCACGACATCGACTACCTCGACCTGCTGCCGGAAGAGGACCGCGCGCGCATGCGCCAGGCCTTTCATGCAGTGCTCAACGGCGAGCCGGTGGACCAGGCCCTGCGCCATCGCATCCGCTGGCCGGACGGCAGCCTGCACTGGCTGGAAGTGAACGGCAGCCTGGCCACCAACCGCGACGGGCGCCTGCAGATGATCGGGGTGGTGCGCGAGATCACCCGCCAGCGCGAACGCGAAACCGCACTGATCAACTCCGAAAAGCGCTTTGCCACGCTTTTTCACCTGAGCCCGAACGTGGTGCTGCTGACCCGGCGCGCCGACGGGCTGATCCATGAGGTCAACCAGCACTTCGAGAACATTCTTGGCTGGCCCGGCGCCCAGGTGATCGGGCGTACCACGCTGGAACTGGGCCTGTGGGCCAACCCCAGGCAGCGTGACCAGGTGCTGGAGGCCACCAGCGGCAACAACGGCCCGGTGACCCTGGAAGTGCAGTTTCGCGCCAGCAGCGGGCAGGTCCACGATGGCATCCTCAGCACCCAGGCCATCGAACTCGAAGGTGTCACCTACCTGCTCAGTACCTTCGTCGACACCAGCGAGCGCAAGCGTGCCGAACAAGCCCTCAAGGACAGCCAGGAGCGCCTGGATCTGGCACTGGACTCTGCCCAGCTGGGTACCTGGGACTGGCACATCCCCAGCGGCATGCTGTACGGCTCGGCCCGCGCGGCACAACTGCACGGCCTGGCGCCGGTGCCGTTCCACGAGTCGTTCGAGGCGTTTTTCGAAGGCGTGCCCGAGCTTGAGCGCAGCGGCATGCGCCAGGCCTATCGCAGCCTGCGCGAAGGCCCGGCGGGCAACTACCAGATCACCTACCGCATCCAGCTGGAAAACGGCGCCTCACGCTACCTGGAGAGCCGCGCACGGCTGTACCGTGACGACCAGGGCAACCCGCTGCGCATGGCCGGCACCCTGCTGGACATCACCGAACAGGTTGAACGCGAACAGCGCCTGACCAGCTCGGAGGAAAAGTTCGCCAGCCTGTTCCAGGTCAGCCCCGACCCCATCTGCGTCACCCGCCAGGACACCGGCCAGTTCATCGAGATCAACCAGGCGTTCACCCAGACCTTCGGCTGGTGCGCCGACCAGGTACTGGGTCGTACCGCCGAACAACTGGGGCTGTGGGCCGAATCGGCCGCCCGCGCACGACGTATCGAGCAGGTGATTCGCGACCAGGCGTTGAACAATGTCGCGGTGGTGGTCAATCACAAGGATGGCCAGCCCCTGACCTGTGTGATTTCCAGCCGCCTGATCAAGGTCGACAACCAGCCCTGCAGCGTCACCACCCTGCGCGACATCACCCAGCAGCAACGCGGCGAAGCCGCACTCAAGGCCAGTGAGGAGAAGTTCGCCAAGGCCTTCCACTCCAGCCCCGACGCCATCACCATCACCGAGCGCGACAGTGGCTGCTACCTGGAGGTGAACGACGGCTTCTGCCGGCTCACCGGCTACAGCGCCGACGAGGTGATCGGCCAGAGCATGGCTCAGATCGGGTTGTGGGCCGACGACAAGCAGCAGACCCTGCTGTTCGGTGAAATGCGTGAGCGCGGGCGGGTGCACCACCGCGAAATGCTGGGGCGCAACAAACGCGGCGAAATCCTCACCGTGGAGGTGTCGATGGAGCCGATCACCCTCAACGAGACAGACTGCCTGCTACTGACTGCCCGCGACGTCAGCCAGCTCAAGAATGCCCAGGCGCAGATCCGTCACCTGGCCTACCACGACCCGCTGACCAACCTGCCCAACCGCGCCCTGCTGATGGATCGCCTGAGCCAGCAGATCGCCCTGCTCAAACGCCAGAACCTGCGCGGCGCCCTGCTGTTCCTCGACCTCGACCACTTCAAGCACATCAACGACTCGCTGGGCCACCCGGTGGGCGATACGGTGCTCAAGATCATCACAGCCCGGCTTGAAGCCAGCGTGCGCCTGGAGGACACCGTGGCGCGCCTGGGGGGTGACGAGTTCGTGGTGCTGCTGAGCGGCCTGGAAGGCAGCCGCGAAGAGGTCACCGACAAGGTTCGCCAACTGGCCGACACCTTGCGCGAACTGCTGGCCGAGCCGATGTCGCTGGACGGCCAGCGCCTGCAGGTAACCCCCAGCATCGGCGTGGCGCTGATCCCCGACCACGGCACCACGCCGGCCGACCTGCTCAAGCGCGCCGACATTGCGCTGTACCGCGCCAAGGATTCGGGTCGCAACACCACGCAACTGTTCCACACCACCATGCAGAAGGCCGCCAGTGAACGCCTGCGCATGGAGAGCGACCTGCGCATGGCCCTGGCCAGGGGCGAACTGGCGCTGCACTTCCAGCCCCAGGTGGATGCCCGTGACAACCGCATCGTCGGGGCCGAGGTGCTGCTGCGCTGGCACCATCCGCTGTTGGGCCAGCAGCCGCCCAGCCAGTTCATCCAGGTGCTGGAGGAAAGCGGGCTGATCCTGGAGGTGGGCAGCTGGATACTCGACGAAGCCTGTGATGCCTGCTCGCGCATGCTGCAGGACGGGCTGATCGATCCGATGGATTTCAGCCTGTGCGTGAACATCAGCCCGCGCCAGTTCCGCCAGAACGATTTCGTCGAGCGGGTGCGGCGCAGCCTGGACGACTACCGCCTGCCCTACCAGATGCTCAAGCTGGAGATCACCGAGGGCATCGTGATCCAGAACCTGGAGGACACCATCAGCAAGATGCGCGAGCTGAAGGCGTTCGGGGTGAGCTTTGCGATGGATGACTTCGGCACCGGCTACTCGTCGCTCACCTACCTCAAGCGCTTGCCGGTGGATGCGCTGAAGATCGACCAATCGTTCGTGCGCGATGCACCGCTGGACCCCAATGATGCAGAGATCGTCAAGGCCATCGTGGCCATGGCCAGAAGCCTGGACCTGGCAGTGATTGCCGAAGGGGTGGAGCTGTCGGAGCAACTGGAGTTTCTGGAGCGGCTGGGGTGCCATCTGTACCAGGGGTACCTGCACAGCCGGCCATTGCCGCTGAACGAGTTCAGGGCGATGCTGCTGCAGGCACCGGCGGACTACTGACACACCGCAGCACGGCAGTTGTCAGCAAGGCTGGCTCCTGCAGTGAAGAGCCGCGGACCGGGCACAAAAAAGGGCACCCGAAGGTGCCCTCTTTCACTCAGCCCACACTCAGTTCAGCGCAGGTTTCTCGCCGTTGATCGGGATGCGCTTGGCCTTGGCTTCTTCAGGCACAACACGCAGCAGATCGACACTGAGCAGACCGTTGGCCAGGCCCGCCGACTTCACTTCGATGTGGTCAGCCAGGCGGAAGGACAACTTGAAGGCCCGCTGGGCGATGCCCTGGTGCAGGTAGGTGACGCTTTCACCACTGCTGTCACGCTTGCCGCCACTGACGGTCAGAACGCCTTTTTCCACTTGCAGGTCGAGGTCCTCTTCCTGGAAGCCAGCTGCAGCAACGACGATTCGGTAGTGGTCTTCGCCATGTTTTTCAACATTGTAGGGTGGGTAGGTGCTACCCGACTCGCTACGTGCCGCGGATTCGAACAGGTCGTTGAAACGATCGAAGCCAACGGATTGACGGAACAGTGGAGCCAGAGAAAATGCGGTAGTCATGGTACATCTCCTGAAATATCAGCGAGTTGGTGATTGCGCGACCCGACTTCGGCATCGCGTACTCCCTAGATAAGGACCCGCCCTAACATTTCAAGCATCGACCACAAAAATTTTTTCAGGCCGCCTCGCTGACCGGAATACCCAGCAGCCGCGCCACGCGATCACAGTCGGTCTCGCGACGCAGTTCGGTAAACAGTGCCGTGGCTTCGGGGTAGGTACGGGTCAGCATCGCCACCCACTGCTTCAGTCGCCCCGGTGCCTGACGCTCGGTCATCTGTTCCCGGGCCTGCACCCAGAAGTCCTGCAGCAGCGGTTGCAGTGCCTGCCAGTCCAGCGGCACGAACTCGATGCCCTGGCGCTCGGCGGCAATCTGCCGGGCCAGGTCCGGGCGCGACACCAGGCCGCGACCGAGCATGATGTCCTCCACGCCGCTGACCTCGCGGCAGCGGCGCCAGTCTTCCAGCGTCCACACCTCGCCGTTGGCGAACACCGGCACCTTCACCACCTCCTGCACCCGCGCCACGTACTCCCAGTGCGCCGGCGGCTTGTAGCCGTCGACCTTGGTGCGTGCGTGCACCACCAACTGGTCGGCACCGCCTTCGGCCAGGGCGCGGGCGCAGTCCAGCGCACCGTCCGGGCTGTCGAAGCCCAGGCGCATCTTGGCGGTGACCGGGATATGCGCAGGCACAGCTCGGCGCACTTCGCGCAGGATGGCATGCAGCAGCTCGGGCTCCTTGAGCAGCACCGCGCCGCCGCGGGACTTGTTCACGGTCTTGGCCGGGCAACCGAAATTGAGGTCGATGACGGGGGCCCCCAGCTCGCAGGCCAGCACCGCGTTATCGGCCAGGCATGCCGGGTCGGAGCCCAGCAACTGCACACGCAAAGGCACGCCGGCGGCGGTTTGCGCACCGCGGCCAAGCTCCGGGGCCAGCTTCTCGTACACATGCGCCGGCAGCAACCGGTCGCACACGCGAATGAACTCGGTGACACACCAGTCGATGCCGCCCACCTGGGTCAGTACGTCGCGAAGGATGTTGTCGACCAGCCCCTCCATGGGGGCCAGGGCAATTTGCATGGCGTGGGTCTCGCGCGAAAAAGGCCGGCAGTCTAGCAAAAACCGTGGCTTATCGGGCTCCGGCCATCGCGGCGCCGTAGCCCTCGATGAATTCTGCCGGCATGCGCCTGGGCTTGCCGGTGGACAGCTCGATGCACACGAAGGTGGTCTGCGCCCGCAGCAAGGTGGTGCCGTCGCTTGGTCGCACCAGCTGGAAGTGACGGGTCATCTTCAGGCGCTGGTCCCAGTCGACGATCCAGGTGGCCAACTGCAGGATGTCGTCCTCATAGGCGCTGGCCAGGTAGTCGATCTCGTGACGCACCACGGCCATGGCGCGGTCCAGGCGCCGGTACTCGGCCAGGTCCAGCCCCAGGCGCTGGGAATGACGCCAGGCGCAGCGCTCGAGCCAGGTGACGTACACCGCGTTGTTGGCGTGCCCCAGGCCGTCGATATCCTCGGCACCGACCTGCAGGTCGATGGTAAATGGCGTTGCCCGATCCCAGCTCATGCCCGCTCCCGATCTGTAGTGAACGGGCAGAGTGTAACGGATGCTCAGGCCGATTGGCGCACTGGCCGGGCACTGCGTTGCAGCAGCGCAAGCACGCCGTCGACCAGTTGCGGGTCGGACAGCACACGCATATGCCCGCCCCGGGGCAACAGCAGCAGCTGGCTGTCGAACCACGCCTGATGAATCAGCCGCGCCTCGCTGACGGCGACCAGCGGGTCGTCCTCGGCATGCACGATGAACCCGGGCAGTTCCAGCTGGTAGACGGCCACGTCCAGGCGCGAGATCGGCACCCCGACCTCTCGCTCCACCTGGCGAATGAAGGCTGCCCGCGCCCGCGCCGGCAACCCCAGGTGCCGCGCCATGCCGCGCAGCACCTCGAGCAGGCGCGCCGGCGCGGCGATGCTCACCGCCACCTCGGTACGCAGCCCCCACTGCAGGGCCAGCAGCGTACTGGCACCGCCCATGGAATGGCCGATCACCCCGTGCAATGGGCCCAGCTCACCGGCCGCCTCGAGCAAGGCGTGGGCGAACGACACCACGTTGGCCTTGTTTCCACGCGAGCGGCCGTGGGCCGGCCCTTCGAGCGCCACCGCACAATAGCCGGCGGCCACCAGGGCCTCGATCAGATGGGCGAACTGGGTGGGGCGCCCCTCCCAGCCGTGCATCAGCAGCACCGTGGGGCCTTGCCCCCAGCGCAGCGCACTCAGGCCAAAGCGCAGGGTAATGCGCTCGGCACGCGCCAGCAGCGGCAGTTCCCAGTCGCGTGGCGGCAAGGTGCGCGGGCTCATGAAGGCCTGGCGCATCTGCCCGGCCACCCGATTGGGTGCCAGGCGTCCAACAGTGGCGTTGATACCACGAATCCAGCTCAGGCTGTTCATCACGTCGCTCCAGATCAGATCACCGCGGACTTGGCGGCACGCAACACACGGTCGGACAATTCGCTGGTACCCAGCGCTCGCGCCAGGGCCAGGCCGCCGACCATCAGGGCCAGGTCGGCCAGCACTTTGTCGGCGTCTTCGGGGGTGTCGGCCAGGTTGGCCATCATCAACTCGATATGCTCGGTCAGCACCGCGCGAAAGGTCGCCGGCAACTGATTGATCTCGCCCAGAGAGCTGGGCAGCGGGCAGCCGCTGTCGACGGCATCGCGGTGTTTGCGCGACAGGTAGAAGGCCGCCACCAGGGCACGACGCTCCTCCCCGTCCAGCGACGCGTCGACCTGTGCCAGCAAGGCCCGGCGCTCGCCAAGCAACTGGCAAAAGGCTTCGAGCATCAGCGCATCCTTGTTCTCGAAATGCGCATAGAACCCACCCACGGTGAGCCCCGCAGCGCCCATCACCTGCTGCACACTGGGGTCGGCCGGGCCGTTAAGGATCAGCGCACTGCGCGCCGCATCCAAAATGCGCTGGCGGGTCTGGGCTTTTTTGTCGTGCATGGCAGGCCTCCAAATATTATGGAAGCAATATTATGCTCATAATATTTATTGGCAAGCACTTTCTCCTGCGGCCCAAGGGCGAAAGAGATTTTTTCGAGGGAAAAAACAAAAGGCTCATTCAATAATCGAATGAGCCTTGAAATCCCGCAGAGCGGGTAAAATGGCGTCCCCTAGGGGACTCGAACCCCTGTTACCGCCGTGAAAGGGCGGTGTCCTAGGCCACTAGACGAAGGGGACTTGTAACCTTCGTGCAGGCTCGTTTTCACGAACCCTGGCAAAATTGGTGGAGCTAAGCGGGATCGAACCGCTGACCTCCTGCATGCCATGCAGGCGCTCTCCCAGCTGAGCTATAGCCCCAGATTTCTAGCCTCGCGGCCCAGCGATGTCTTGCAACATCACTTGTGTAAAACTGGCGTCCCCTAGGGGACTCGAACCCCTGTTACCGCCGTGAAAGGGCGGTGTCCTAGGCCACTAGACGAAGGGGACGAACCTTCTTACCACACAACCCGGCTGCTGGAACCCGGTTGAACCCTGAGTTGTATGACCAACTCCGGATAGGGAATTTGGTGGAGCTAAGCGGGATCGAACCGCTGACCTCCTGCATGCCATGCAGGCGCTCTCCCAGCTGAGCTATAGCCCCACAATGTCGCTTTGAACTGAATCGCTTGGCTGGGTGCTTCGCGCTTCGTTTCGTTCATCGCTGTGGACGGGGCGCATATTAAGATCGGATTGAAGACCTGTCAAATAAATTTTCAACAAAATCCAAAAGAAATTTCCGAGATAACAAACACTTACCGGCCTGGGTCAGGAGAGCCCCCGCAAACTCGGGGGTCTCGCCCTTGCAGGAGCCGGCCTTGCCGGCGAAACAGGCGCTGCGCAATACCGGGTACCGCAGCGCTTTGTTCGCCGGCAAGGCC